>JBPPMZ010000181.1:0-8905 GCA_051306295.1 Candidatus Limnocylindrales bacterium | reverse complement strand
ACCTGGGTGGTGCCTCGCGACTCCATCCCCTCGATCTGACCGCGGCGGCTGTTCAGGTCGCCGATGACGTCGCCCATGAACTCCTCCGGCATCAGGACCTCGACCTTCATGATCGGTTCCAGGATGGCCGGATCGGCCTTCCCGAAGGCGTCCTTGATGGCCATCGAGCCCGCGATCTTGAAGGCCATCTCCGAGGAGTCGACGTCGTGGTACGACCCGTCGAACAGGGTGACCTTGACGTCGACGACCGGGTAGCCCGCGTAGATGCCCGTGGCGAGCGTCTCGCGGATGCCCTGGTCGACGGGCTTGATGTACTCGCGCGGGATGGTCCCGCCGACGATCTTGTCGACGAACTCGTAGCCCGCGCCCTTCTCGGACGGCTCGAGCTTGATGACCGCGTGGCCGTACTGGCCCTTGCCGCCGGTCTGGCGGACGAAGCGGCCGTTGCCCTCCGCGGCGCGCCGGATGGTCTCGCGATAGGAGACCTGCGGCTTGCCGATGTTGGCCGCCACGTGGAACTCGCGGATCATCCGATCCACCAGCACGTCGAGGTGCAACTCGCCCATGCCTGCGATGAGGGTCTCGGACGACTCCGGGTCCGTGTGGACGCGGAAGGTCGGATCCTCCTCGGACAGGCGCTGCAGGGCGAGCGCGAGCTTGTCCTGGTCGGCCTTGGTCTTCGGTTCGATCTTGACCTCGATGACCGGCTCCGGGAAGGTCATCGATTCGAGGATGACCTGGTGGTCCGGATCGGTCAGGGTGTCGCCGGTGAAGGTGTCCTTCAGGCCGACGGCCGCGGCGATGTCGCCGGCGTAGACCTGCTCGATCTCCTCGCGGTGATTGGCGTGCATCTGGAGCAGGCGCCCGATGCGCTCCTTCTTGCCCTTGGTCGGGTTCATCACGTACGAACCGGCCTTGAGCGTGCCCGAGTAGACCCGGAAGAAGGCGAGCTTGCCGACGAACGGGTCGGCGGCGATCTTGAAGGCCAGGGCGCTGAACGGCTCGCTGTCGTCCGGGGTTCGGATGACCTCTGCACCGGTGCGCGCGTCGAGGGCGATCATCGGCGGGACATCGAGCGGCGAGGGCAGGTAGTCGATGACCGCGTCGAGCATCTTCTGGACGCCCTTGTTCTTGAGCGCCGAGCCGGTCAGGACCGGGATGATGCGGGTGGTCAGCGTGCCCAGGCGCAGGCCGCGCTTGATCTCGGGGATGGTGAGCTCCTCACCCTCGAGATACTTGTGGGTCAGCTCGTCGTCCATGTCGGCGACGGCCTCGATCATCGTGTGGCGATGCTGCTCAGCTTCGGCGAGCATATCGGCCGGGATGTCCGTGACCTCGATGTTGTTGCCCAGGTCGTCGCGGTAGTAGATGGCCTTCATCTCGACCAGGTCGATGACGCCCTGGAACTGGTCCTCGCGGCCGATCGGGATCTGGATCGGCACGGCGTTCGCGCCCAAGCGGTCCTTGATCGACTCGACACCGCGCCAGAAATCGGCACCGGTCCGGTCGAGCTTGTTGATGAAGCAGAAGCGCGGGACGCCGTAGCGGTCGGCCTGTCGCCAGACCGTCTCGGACTGCGGTTCGACGCCGGCCACGCCGTCGAAGACGACGACCGCGCCGTCGAGCACGCGCAGGCTGCGCTCGACCTCGACCGTGAAGTCCACGTGCCCGGGCGTATCGATGATGTTGATGCGGTGATCGCCCCAGAACGCCGTCGTCGCAGCCGCGGTGATGGTGATCCCGCGCTCCTGCTCCTGGGGCATCCAGTCCATCGTCGCGGCGCCTTCATGTACCTCACCGATCTTGTAGATCTTCTTCGTGTAGAAGAGGATCCGCTCGGTGACGGTCGTCTTGCCCGCGTCGATATGGGCGATGATCCCGATGTTCCGCGTCTTTGCCAGCGGAACCTGTCGTGCCACGGTCTTCTTACGCTCCCGGATCTACCACTTGAAATGGCTGAAGGCCCGGTTGGCCTCCGCCATCTTGTGCGTGTCTTCTCGTCGCTTGACCGCCGCGCCCAGGCCATTCATGGCATCGACGAACTCGGCGGCGAGCTTCTCACTCATGCTCTTGCCGTTGCGCTTGCGAGCCGACTGGACCAGCCAGCGGACTCCCAGCGACATGCGGCGGTCGCCCCGGATCTCGACCGGGACCTGGTACGTGGCGCCGCCGACGCGGCGGGGCTTGACCTCGATGATGGGCGTCGCATTGCGCATCGCCGCCTCCAGGATCTCGAGGCCTGGGCGACCGGCCTGCGCCTCAGCGCGGGCCAGGGCCTGACGGAGGATCCGCTCGGCGAGGTTCTGCTTGCCGCCCTTCATGAGCTTCGCGCTGAACCGCGCGGTCATGCGATTGGCCGGCACGACCTCGTACTTGGTCTTGCGCGGGATGCTGATACGACGCGGCATGCTACTTGGCCCCCGGCTTGCTGGTGGCCTTGGCGCCGTACTTGCTGCGACCCTGCTTGCGGTCGCGCACGCCGGCGGCGTCCAGGGTGCCGCGGATGATGTGGTACTTGACCGACGGGAGGTCCTTGACCCGGCCGCCGCGGACGAGCACGACCGAGTGCTCCTGCAGGTTGTGGCCGATGCCCGGGATGTAGGCCGTGACCTCCATCTGGTTGGAGAGACGCACGCGGGCGATCTTGCGCAGCGCCGAGTTCGGCTTCTTGGGCGTCATCGTCCGGACCTGCAGGCACACGCCGCGCTTCTGCGGGGCGCCCGGAATCGACACCTGGCGGCGTCGCAGGCTGTTCCAGTTCTTGCGCATGGCCGGCGCCTTGACCTTCTTGATCTTGTTCTGGCGGCCATGGCGCACGAGCTGGCTGATCGTCGGCACGAAGACGCTACTCCTAATCGGTTGCAATGGTTCGCGATCGTCGCCGATCGCGGAGCCGGTCGCTGGTCGCCGTTCGCGCCCGATCGGGGCGCCCGGCAGGACCGGTGTCGGTGTGGTCGAGGAACTTGGTCGGTCGGCGCACGCGCCGAGGGCGGACCCCTCCCGAGGCCACGAACGCGGAGTCTAGCGGAGGGCCTTCGAACGTGTCAAACGCTCGAGATGGCTCATCCGCGGGCTCCGGGAGGCGACTCCGATCACGGGGTCCCCTCCCCCTCCGGAGCGTCGTCGCTCTCGGCCAGGAAGGGGTTGACGAGCTCGTCGGCGTCGCTTGCCTCCTCACCATCGGCGGCGAGGAACGGGTTCGCGTCGTCGGCGTCGTCGGTGTCGCCCTCGGCGTCGTCAGAGTCGCCCTCGGCACCGGCGATCGTCGCGGCGAGCGCGAGGCCCGCCGCTTCGTCGTCGGCGCCACGCGGCTCCCCGTCCTCGAGGAACGGGTTGTACTCGGACTGGCCGAGCCCGTCGAGCGACTCGCCGGCGAGGGCCTCGAGGGCCGCCTGACGCTCGCGCGCCTTGCGGGCCGCGACGTTGGCCGGCGCCCCGGACCCGGCCGGGATGAGCTTGCCGATGATGACGTTCTCCTTGAGCCCGATCAGGTGGTCCTTGGCGCCGTTGATGGCGGCCTCGGTGAGCACCCGGGTCGTCTCCTGGAAGGAGGCGGCGGCAAGGAAGGACGAGGTGTTGAGCGATGCCTTGGTCACGCCCAGCAGCACGGTCTGTGCGGTGGCGGGCTCGCCGCCCTCCGCGAGGACGCGATTGTTGTGGCCCTCGAACTCGAGGCGATCGACGAGCTCGGTCGGCAGCAGGTCGACGTCGCCCGGCTGATCGATGCGGACCTTGCGGAGCATCTGGCGGACGATGATCTCGATGTGCTTGTCGCTGATCGTGACGCCCTGGCTCTTGTAGACCTTCTGGACTTCCTTCACCAGGTAGCGCTGGACGGCGTCCTTGCCCCGAGTGACGAGGTACTCCTGCGGGTTGATCGGGCCGTCGGTGATGGCATCGCCGGCACGGATCTCCTGGCCGTTCTCGACCAGCACCTTGGCGTTGTGGGGGATGAGGTACTCGCGCTCGACGACGTCCTCTGCCCGGACGACGAGGCCGTCCTTCTCCTTGACAAGGAAGCCGGCGACCGGGGCCGTGACGTCGACGGTCGCGCCGTCGGTCTCGCCCCGAGCGATGACCTGACCCAGGGCGACGACGTCACCGGGGGCGGCCAGCTGCTCGGCGCCCTTGGGCAGGGCCAGCGAGGTGTCGTAGACCTCCGTCGAGACGACCTTGACCTTGGTCAGGCCGTCGCCCCGGATGATCTCGACGATGCCGTCGATGTGGCTGATCTCCGCCTTGCCCTTGGGGATGCGGGCCTCGAACAGCTCCTCGACGCGCGGCAGGCCGGCGGTGATGTCCATGCCGCCGGCGACGCCGCCGGTATGGAACGTCCGCATGGTCAGCTGCGTACCGGGCTCGCCGATCGACTGCGCGGCGATGATGCCCACGGCCTCACCGCTGCCCACCATGCCGCCGGTCGCGAGATTGCGCCCGTAGCACGCCCGGCAGACGCCGTTGCGCGCCTCGCAGGTGAGCGGTGAGCGAACGAGCGCCTCGTCGATGCCGGCCGCGTCGATGCGGGCGGCCGACTCCTCGGTGATCATCTCGTTGCGCTCGACGAGGAGCGGTGGCTCCTCGCCCTTCTTGACCTTGACCCTCGGGTCGGCCAACGGGACCGCGGCCAGCCGGCCGACGAGGCGACGCATGAAGGCGCCCTTCTCGTCACTCGACTCGGCCCGGATGATCCAGCTTCCGTCCTCCGTGCCGCAGTCATCCTCGCGGGTGATGACGTCCTGGGCGACGTCCACCAGGCGCCGGGTGAGGTACCCGGAGTCGGCGGTGCGCAGGGCGGTGTCGGCGAGACCCTTGCGGGCGCCGTGGGTGGAGATGAAGTACTCGAGGACGGTCATGCCCTCTCGGAAGTTGCTGCGCACCGGGACGTCGATGATCCGACCGGACGGGTCGGCCATCAGGCCTCGCATGGCGCCCAGCTGACCGGTGTTGCCCTTGTTACCACGCGCGCCGGAGGCGATCATCATGGTCAGCGGGCCGGCTGGATCGAGGGACTGCATCATCGCGTCCGACATGCCGGCGCTGGTGTCCTGCCACACGCCGACGACCTGCTCGTAGCGCTCGTCATCGGTGATCAGGCCACGCTGGAACTGCTTGTCGATGGCGGCGACGGAGTCGTCAGCCGAGTCGAGCCGGGCAGCCTTGTCCTTGGGGATCTCGATGTCGAACAGGCCGATCGTCATCCCGCCACGGGTCGCGAACTCGAAGCCGACGCTCTTGATGCCGTCCACCAGGTGGGCGGTCTCCTCCGGGCCGAGGTCGCGGTAGCAGCGGTCGACGAGCTCCTTGAGATCGCTGCGCTTCATGATGCCATCGTGGAAGCGCAGCCGATCCGGCAGGATCTGGTTGAAGATGACCCGGCCGATGGTCGTTCGCTGACGCTCCGGGCGAAGCGACCCGGACTCGGCGTCCCACTGCAGGACCTCCACGTCGATGACTTCGTGGAGTTCCGCGCCGGTCTTCTCACGGAGCTGGTAGGCGAGGATCGCCTCGTCCTCCGTGGCGAAGGTGCGGACCGCGGGGGACTTCTTGGTGCGCGCCTCGTAGGCGTCCATGGTCAGGTAGTAGCAGCCCAGGACCATGTCCTGGGTCGGCGCCACGACCGGGCTGCCATCGGCAGGCGAGAGCAGGTTGGCGGTGGACAGCATCATCGTCCGCGCCTCTTCCTGGGCGGCCGTCGACAGCGGCACATGGACCGCCATCTGGTCGCCGTCGAAGTCCGCGTTGAACGCGGTGCAGACGAGCGGGTGGATCTGGATGGCCGAGCCCTCGACGAGGACCGGCATGAACGCCTGGATGCCCAGGCGGTGCAGGGTCGGGGCGCGGTTGAGCAGGACCGGGTGGTCCTTGATCACGTCCTCCAGGACGTCCCAGACCTCCGGTCGGACGCGCTCGACGATGCGCTTGGCGCTCTTGATGTTGTGGGCGAAGCCCTTCTCGACGAGCTGGCGCATGACGAACGGCTTGAACAGCTCGAGCGCCATCTTCTTGGGCAACCCGCACTGGTGGAGCTTGAGCTCCGGGCCGACGACGATGACCGAGCGGCCCGAGTAGTCGACGCGCTTGCCGAGCAGGTTCTGACGGAACCGGCCCTGCTTGCCCTTGAGCATGTCGGACAGCGACTTCAAGCGATGGTTGCCCGTGCCGGCGATCGCCCGGCCGCGGCGGCCGTTGTCGATCAGTGCGTCGCACGCCTCCTGGAGCATCCGCTTTTCGTTGCGGATGATGATCTCGGGCGCGCCGAGCTCGAGGAGCCGCTTGAGGCGGTTGTTGCGGTTGATGACGCGGCGATACAGGTCGTTCAGGTCGGAGGTCGCGAAGCGGCCGCCGTCGAGCTGGACCATCGGGCGCAGATCGGGCGGGATGACCGGCAGGACGGACAGGATCATCCAGTCCGGGCGCGTGCCGCTGCGGCGGAAGGCCTCGATGAGGCGCAGCCGCTTGATGGCCTTCTTGCGTCGCTGGCCGGAGCTCGTCCGGACCTCGACATGGAGGGTGCGGGCCAGCTCCTCGAGCTCCATCCGGCTGATGATCTCGCGGACCGCCTCGGCGCCCATGCCGGCGCTGAAGACACGGCCACCCTTGGCGCCCGAACCGTAGCGCTCGTCGAGCGTCCGGTACTCGGTCTCGCCGAGGGTCTGCATCGGCTTCAGGCCCTCGAGCTCGTCGCGCAACTTGCGCAGCTCGTCCTTGAGGCCCTGGGCCTGCTCCTGCAGACCGTCCTTCTCGTGCTGGAGCGTGTCCGCCATGCTGGCCGCGAGGTCCGCGATCTTCTGCTCGACGGCGCGCGCCTCGTCGGCCTCGCGCTGCTGGAGCTCGACGTTGACCTGCTCGGTGTACTCGGCGACGACCTTGCGCAGGCGCGCGGTCGCGTCCTTGCCGCCCTTGTCGCCCGCGGCGACGACGATCTCACCGGTCGGCACGAAGGCGATCGTCTCCGTCGCCTCGCCGGTCTTGAGCTCGGCGAGCAGGGCCTCGGTGGCCTGCGCGGCCGCGGCGATCTCCTCGGTCCGGGTGGCGCGCTGCGCCTCCAGGTCCGCCTTGGTCGCGGCCAGCTCGGTGCGGAATTCGTCGGTGCGTCGGTTCAGCTCCGTGCGGAGCTCGTCCTCCATCGCGGACAGTCGCTCGCCGGCCTTGCCGCCGCGACCCTCGGCCTCTTCCTCGATGGCCGCCAGGGCGCGCTTGCGGGCGTCCTCGTCGACGTGCGTGACGATGTACAGCGCGAAGTAGAGGATGCGCTCCAGGTTGCGGGGGCTGATATCGAGCAGGATGCCCAGCCGGCTCGGCGTGCCCTTGAAGTACCAGATGTGGCTGACCGGGCTCGCGAGCTGGATGTGGCCCATCCGCTCACGACGGACCTTGCTGCGCGTGACCTCGACGCCGCACTTGTCGCAGATGATGCCCTTGTACCGGATGCGCTTGTACTTGCCGCAGTAGCACTCCCAGTCCTTCGTCGGGCCGAAGATGCGCTCGTCGAACAGCCCGTCCTTCTCCGGCTTGAGCGTCCGGTAGTTGATGGTCTCGGGCTTGGTGACCTCACCCTTGCTCCACTCCCGGATCTGATCCGGGCTGGCGAGCGAGATGCGGATCGCGCTGAAGTTATTGACTTCGAGCATGGTTCTCCTCCGCGTCCCCGCCTGGCTCGGCGACGCGATGCGGACCGTGAGCGAGCGGGGACGGGCCGGCCGGGACCCGGCCCCGCGATGTGGACGTGATGCGGGTGACGCTGATGGCGATCAGTCCTCGAACCCGGCGAGATTGATCCCGCCGAGATCCGGGAGCAGATAGCCGGACGCGTCGTCCTCGGCCAACGGGATCTCCTCCTCGTTCTGGTCCAGGATCTCCGCGTTCAGCCCGAGGCTGCGCAGTTCCTTGATGAGGACCTTGAACGACTCGGGGACCCGCGGCGGCTGGATCTCTTCGCCCTTGACGATGGCTTCGTAGGTCTGGACGCGCCCAAGGACGTCGTCCGACTTCACGGTGAGCAGCTCTTGCAGGATGTTCGCGGCGCCGTACGCCTCGAGCGCCCAGACCTCCATCTCACCGAAGCGCTGGCCACCGAACTGCGCCTTGCCGCCCAGCGGCTGCTGGGTGATGAGGCTGTACGGGCCGGTGGACCGCGCGTGGATCTTGTCCTCGACGAGGTGGTGGAGCTTCAGCATGTAGATGTAGCCGACGGTGATGTGCCGATCGAACGGCACGCCGGTGCGCCCGTCGCGCAGCTCGATCTTGCCCGACTCGGGCAGGCCGGCCTCGCGCAGCTCCGTCTGGATCTGCTGCTCGGTCGCCCCGTCGAAGACGGCGGTCGCCGCCTTGAGGCCCTTCTTGTGGAGAGCCCAGCCAAGGTGCGTCTCGAGGATCTGGCCGATGTTCATCCGGCTCGGCACACCGAGCGGGTTGAGGATGATGTCGACCGGCGTCCCGTCCGGCAGGAACGGCATGTCCTCCGCCGGCAGGATCTTGGCGATGACGCCCTTGTTGCCGTGGCGGCCGGCCATCTTGTCGCCGACCGAGATCTTGCGCTTCTGGGCGACCGAGACCCGGACCAGGCGATTGACGCCGGGCTGCAGGTCGTCGTTGAGCTCGCGACGGAACTCGCGGACCTCGACGACCTTGCCGCGCTCGCCGTGGGGCAGGCGCAGGGAGCTGTCCTTCACCTCGCGAGCCTTCTCGCCGAAGATCGCCCGGAGCAGGCGCTCCTCCGCAGTGAGTTCGGTCTCGCCCTTTGGCGTGATCTTGCCCACCAGGATGTCACCCGGCTGGACCTCGGCCCCGACATACACGATGCCGTCCTCGTCGAGGTCCTTGAGGGACTCCTCGCCCACGTTCGGGATATCACGGGTGATCTCCTCGGGACCCAGCTTGGTGTCCCGGGATTCCAGTTCGTGCT
>JBPPMZ010000180.1:0-3818 GCA_051306295.1 Candidatus Limnocylindrales bacterium | reverse complement strand
GAGGCTACCAAGTACCCAGTTCTTGCCAATAGGCCGATGGTCCGGCCTCGCCCGCGCGGGCACGGTCAGGTGCGCCGGCCGCCCGTGATGCGAACGTAGGCGAGCGTCGCGACCAGGGCGACGATGCCGATGGCCACGACGAGACCGATGGCCATCAATGGATCGCCCACGAGACCCGGTCCCTGGCCGCTGCTGCGCGGATCGCCGCCACCCGCGCTGGGGCTCGGTGAGGCGGCGAGCGCCGTCCCGGTCACTGCCCCCAGGAAGGCGAGCGCCACGCCGAGCGTCAGGAGGACGAGGCCGCTCGCAAGGGCGATGGCGGCGATGAGCGGCCGACGCGTCCCTCCCTCCGTGAGGACGCGCATGGCCTCATCCCGCTCCAGGGTCGTCAGCACCAATGGCCGTCCGAGGCCCGCGGTCAGCCGAACCCCGTCGGCGACGTCGTCGTCGGTGATCGGCACGCCGAGCACGATGGCATGCTCGACGGACGAGATCTGCTCGACTCGGAGCCGGACCGGGGTTTCCGGTGTGGTCCCGTCCGGCACGCGATCCGGGACATCCGCCGCCGTACCGACCGACTCACGAAGGACGACGACCAGACCCTCGTCCAGCGCAGCCGTGTCGATGGCGATGCCATCAAGCCCCTCACGGATCTCGAAGGCGACCGCCTGCCGATGCTCGTCGACCGTCACCCAATCGGCGCCGTCGCGAACCTGCACGCGCGCTCGACGCAGGACGAGCGGTCGATGGGCGTCGTCCTCGAACTCGTCCTCGGCATCGATCCGGCCGCTGATCCCGATGTAGCGCGCCGGACCACTGGCCCGCAGGCGGGCTTCAGCGATCGTTATCAGCGGGGTGGCCGCCAGCAGGCGCCCTACCCGGTAGCGCGGTCCGTAGTGGCGCAGGAGCGCGACCCCGACGGCGAGCGCGGCGACACCGGCGGCGATGAGGAGGAGGGGTTCCACGGCGGCGATGATACGCGGCGGGCATGGAAAGGCCCGAAGGAACCTCCACGACACGTGGGCGTTGATGCGATCGCCGCCGTTAGTGTCATTCGGCCCCTCCGGGCTGTTGCGAACACTACGGGCACGGCGATCAGCCGGTCAATGGCGATGTCCACGAGAATCGACGCCGACGGCCGGGTTATCCACCACTTGTCCACAGTCGCCCCGTCGGTCAGGCGCTCGAGCGTCCGGTCGCCGGGTCGAGGGTGTTGAGCTGGCCGTCAAACCCGGTCAGGACCAGCCGACCACCGACCATCTCGGCCGCCGTCACGACGTCGGAGTGCGCGACCCGCCAGGCGACGGTCCCGTCGGCCTCGAGGGCGAAGGTCTCGATCTCCGATTGCACGATGACGTGGTCCAGGCGGGCGGATCCGAAGAGGGCGATGAGTGGCGTCGCGGAGCGATGCTCCCAGCACGCCTCGCCGGTCGCGGCGTCCAATCCGAAGGTGTGGAAGCCGTAGGCCACGACGAGGAGGCCCTCCGTGTCCCAGTAACGGCCGCGCGGCTCGTCATGGATGGTCGACGCGAAGCGGGCCGACCACGCGCCGCGTGGACCCTCCAGGCGGAGCTCGGCGCGACACAGGGCATCGGGATCGGCGCTGACCCTCGGCCCAAGGTCGATGAGGGTCCCGCCCGCCTCGCTCAGCGCGAAGACCGCCGCCGACTGGCCGCTGCCGCCCCATCGCCAGCGCGCCCGCAGGCCACCGGGGTAGGTGATGGTCGCGTTCCGCGGCTCACGCGTGGGGACGGCCGATGGCCCGCTCATGCCCCGCTGGTCGACGGGCTGGTGGACGGCTCGGCCGCTTCGACGTCCGCTGCTCGCCGCTCTTCCGTGATGGGCGCGACCATCGCGTTGGCCAGGATGCGCAGCGTCGCCGGGGGGACCTCGAACACGGCGGTCGGCAGGCCGGCCGCGGCCCAGACCGTGGGATGGCGCCCCAGGTCCGGGTCCATGACCACCCGGACCGGTCGACCGAAACCGATGGGCGGGATGCCCCCGATGACGAAGCCGGTCAGGTCGTTCGCCTCGCGGGCCGACGCGCGCCGGATGTCCGGCTCCCCGACGACCGCCGCGAGGCGCGCCAGGTCGACCCGGTTGGGACCGGAGACGAGGCACACGATGGGCACCAGGCCGGCATCATCGGTGGGAGCCACGAAGACCAGCGACTTGACGATCTGACCCAGGTCCGCGCCGACGGCCGCGGCAGCTTCGACCGCGGTGTGGGTCGATTCGTCGAAGGCGACGATGTCGAGGGTCACGCCCTTGCGAGCGGCCGCCTCCAGGACGCGCGCGACGGCCGGATGTTTGACAGGGCGGGGCACGGTCCGAGTCTAGCATCGGCCCGGTCCACGACTCGCACGCGGCGGCTCGGTGGGATCTGGCATCTAGCAGCCTCGCCTCTGTCAGAGACGATCCGATGCCGAATTCCGGCCTAGATGGGTCGTGCGAGGTCGATAGCAGAAGCCACGCCGCTGCATGGCCAGGAATCCGACCGATCGCGCCATGCCGCGGAGGGATTGCAGCAGCCACGCCGCTGTATGCCGAGGTTTGGCACGGTGCCTCGACCGGCGCTCGCGTCCGTACACTCGCCCGATGCATGCCCTGATCCTCGCCGACGGCGACGCCCCCAGCCGCGAAGGGCTCGATGCGGCATGGCCGGGTTGGGACGACGGCGTGGCCCTGGTCGTCGCGGCCGACGGCGGAGCGCGCCACGGGCCACACCTTGGGGTCCGAATCGATCGCTGGGTCGGCGACGGCGACTCGGTGGATGCGGCGATGCTGGACGCCCTGCGCGCGCAAGGCGCGACCATCGACCGGTCGCCGACCGACAAGGATGAGTCGGACACGGAGCTGGCCGTCCTGGCGGCCCTGGCGGCCGGTGCCGGCCGGTTGTCGATCGTCGGGGCGTTGGGCGGTCCTCGCCTGGACCATGCCCTGGCCAACCTGACCCTCTTGAGCCTGCCGGAGCTGGCCGACCTGGACGTCCGGATCCTGGCCGCCGAGCAGCGCATCCGCCTGCTCGTGGCCGATGGTCTGAGCACGACCGGCTCGCCGAGCATGATGGATCTGGCCGGACGCATCGGCGACCTGGTCTCGCTCCTCCCGGTCGGCGCCGACGCGCTCGGCGTGACGACGGAAGGGCTGCGCTACCCGCTCCGCGACGAGCCGCTGCTCCTGGGACGGACGCGCGGCCTGTCCAACGTCCGGGCCGATGCGACGGCTCGCGTGTCGCTCCGGGCCGGCCACCTGCTGGTGGTCGAAGGCCCTGCTACGCTCTCGACATGACCATGCCGAACGCCGGAGAACCGGCGCCCGAGATCGTCCTGCCCGATGAGACAGGGACGGTGCACCGCCTCTCCGAGCAACGCGGGCGCTGGACGATCCTGTACTTCTACCCGAAGGACGACACGCCCGGCTGCACCGTCGAGGCGTGCGAATTCCGCGACGCCAATGCGACCATCACCGAGCGCGGCGCGGACGTGTGGGGCATCAGCCCGCAGGGCGCTCCCAGCAAGCGGGCCTTCCGCGAGAAGTTCCAGCTGCCGTTCACGCTGCTCGCTGACGAGGATCATGCCGTCGCCGAGGCCTACGGCTCGTGGGTCGAGAAGCAGAACTACGACAAGACGTACTGGGGAACCGCCCGCAACACGTTCCTCGTGGACCCCGAGGGATCGATCGTGCGGACCTGGTCCAAGGTCAAGGCCGAGGGTCACGCCGCCGAGGTGCTGGCCGCCCTCGATGCCGCCCAGGCCGACGAGGCGGGCTGACCTGATCATGCCGCAGGCAGCCAAAGAGGCTTCGCTCGTGGGGGG
>JBPPMZ010000179.1:0-10528 GCA_051306295.1 Candidatus Limnocylindrales bacterium | reverse complement strand
CCTCGTACGGGACCGGGCTGCTGGCCAGGACCTCGTCGATAGCCCGGAACTCGGCCTCGGCGGCGTCGTCGTAGCGGGGTTTGCGGTCGGGCTGGCCGTCGTCCTCGCGCGGTCGCGCCAGGGCCGTCAACCGGTCTTCCACGGCCTGCGCCTCGGCGCTGACGGTCATGTGCGCCGCCGACGACGTCAGCCGACTGGCCATAGCGGCCCGGGCCCGGTTGACGAGCTCAGGCTTGCCGGAGATGAGCAGGTCCATCGGGTAGATGAGGATGTCGAGGTCCTGCCCGTCGAGCTGGATGAGCCGGTCGGGGACCAGTGACTGCGAGCCTGGGCCGGCGACGACGGCGAGCCAGCGGGCGGGCTTCGACATGGCGGCAGAGGCGGTGATCGGAGTCACCTCCAGGCCGGCGGCCGTGACGGCCCGGTCCAGGTCGTCCGCGACCTGCTCGTACGCCCCGGCGTTCACGACGATCGGCACGTGGGCGTCGGTCCAGCCGTGCCGAAGGCTGTTGGCCTTGCGCCAGATCGACAGACCGGCCAGGAACACCAGGAGCACGGCCAGCAGCGCGGTCAGGGGATAGCCGCGGGCCACGGCGGTGGCGATCCCGCGCGGGGTGCGCTGAGCCGGTCCCGCGAGGACCAGGGTCAGGCCGCCGACCACGCCCGGCACGACGAGCGCCCCGGCCAGCATCGCGAGTCGGATGATCCATTCGGGGATGACGTCCTGCTGTGGCACCAGGACGAGCAGGAACGTGCCCACGGCCGGGAACACGACACCCGCGAGCAGGACCATCCAGATGACGCTGCCGAAGGTGATGCCCAGGACCAGGATCTGGCGGTCCGCCGGGACCCGTCCGAAGAGCAGGGTGCTGGCCCAGCCGAGCGCCGTGGTCAGGACCTTGCCCGCGAACCGCGAGCCGAACGCGAGCAGGGTCGCGAGGATGGCCATCGCCCGCGATCATGGGGCTCGGCGGCTCTCGGATGGTCCCGTCGTCCCGCGCGCCGCCTTGCGGCCACGTGACGGTCTGGTCAGACATTGCGGGAGCGGGCGACGGCACGGGGGGGGGTACGTGCCGTCGCCCGTGAGGGAGTGGCGATCAAGTCAGGCGGCTTCGGCGTCCGCCTCGTCCTCGTCGTCGTCGAGTTCGTCGGTGACGATGTCGGTCTCGGCCGGGATCGGCTCGGTCGGCGGCGCCTCGCCGTAGGCCTCGGCCTGGGCGGCGAGCGAGTCGGCCGCCTGCTGCGCCTCGTAATCCTTCTTGCGTCGGCCGCTGAGCATCTCCACGTGGGACGCGACGACTTCGGTCTTCCAGTGCCGCTGGCCACGATCGTCATCCCAGGAGCGGGTCTGCAGCCGGCCCTCGATGGCGACCTGCTGGCCCTTGCCGAGGTACGTGCCGGCGATCTCGGCCAGACGGTCCCAGGTGACCACGGGGTGGTACTCCGCCTTCTCCCGGCCGCCGCCGATGAACTCGTTGCTCGCCACGGTGAACGTCGTGACGTTCTTCCCGCTGGCGAGACTGCGCATCTCCGGGTCGCGCGTGAGACGCCCGGTCAACAGGACCTTGTTCACGGTCCTTCTCCTTCCCGGTCGGTCGGCAGCGCCGTTCCCGACCCTGCGTGTTGGCGGCGGGCCATCAGCGGGTGTCGGGAAGATACCGAGGGGCGCTCACTTGCCGCGTATCACGCACTTACCGGGGGATTGACCCCGATGTGGCGGCGGGCGACACGTCGGCGGGGGTCAGCGACCCGCCCCAGGATGTTGCCAGCGCCTGTCACGGGAAGATTTCGCTAGTCCCGACCTTTGCGACCTAGCCGGTCGCGGACTCGTGTCGTCCTGGGCTCGGATGGTCGGTGGCCGTAGCGCTGGCAAGGGCTGCGGTGTGGATGTCGACATCGGCCGGCGTGGCGGCAACCTCGTGGCGGACGGTGGCCAGGCCGAGCCGACCATCCGGCGCCATGGTCCGCGAGACACGACCGGCCTCGGTCGCCTCGACCGAGACGTCGACGGCGGCCACGGCCACTTCGTCGCTCTTGCGGCGGCGACGATTCGATCGGGCGGCGGTCTCCGGCACGACGAGCGGCGCGCCGTGCGCGTGGCCCATCGCCGTGGCGTTCAACGCCGCGATCGTCGCGTCGGGCACGGGCGCGTTCGTCGCATACAGGTCGCAGAACAACTCGACGAGCTCCGGATCGAACTGCGTGCCGGCGTGCCGGCGCAGCTCGGCGATCGCCTGCTCGTGGGTGACCGCGCGCTTGTACGGCCGGTCGTTGACCATGGCGTCGTAGGCGTCGGCGATGGCCACGATGCGGGCCCCGAGCGGGATCTCGTTCGCGCGGAGGCCGTACGGATAGCCGTGCCCGCCGTAGCGCTCGTGGTGGTGCAGGATGATCGGCACGGCATCCTTGAGCGCCGCCGCCTGTTCCAGGATGACCTGGCCGATGCGCGGGTGCTGGACGACGGTCCGCCACTCGGCCGACGTGAGCGCCGAGGGCTTCTCCAGGATCTCCTCGGGCACGGCCACCTTGCCCACGTCGTGCAGGAGCGCGGCGACGCGCAGGCGATCGATCTCGGGCTCGGGCAGCTGCAGTTGCTTGGCCAGCGACACGACGATGGACGCGATGAGCGCCGACGGCTGGCCGCGGTAGTGGGGGAGCGGCGAGAGGACGGAGGTGAGGGCCACGGTCGCGGCGTCGCGGGCGCGCTGACCGATCTCCAGGGCGCGCGCCCGGCCGGCAGCCGAGATGGGGGCGCGCGGCACACGGGCGTCGTCGTCGGGCTCGGCGAAGACGTAGGTCTGGTTCCGCCCCAGCGACTTGGCCGAGTACATCGCGGCGTCGGCGTCGCGGACCAGCGTGTCCATGCGCAGCTTGGTCCCGATCCCGCCGGCGATGCCCACGGAGATGGTCACGTACTGGTCCGGGTAGCCCTCGACCTTGAAGGCCTGGCGCTGGACCAGGGTGCGCAGCTTCTCCATCAGGATCGCGCCCTCGTCCACGTTCGTCTCGGTGAGGATGAGCATGAATTCCTCACCGCCGTAACGGCCGATCATGTCCGTCGCGCGCAGGTTGCCGGCGATGACCTGGGCCACGCCGCGGAGCACGACGTCGCCCGTCGCGTGACCGTACGTGTCGTTGACGGCCTTGAAGTGATCGATATCGACGAAGGCGACCGACAGCGGACGCTCGTAGCGTGATGCGCGCTCGACTTCGGCGAACAGCTCGGCCAGGAGGGCCTGGCGGTTGGCCACGCCGGTCAGTCGATCGACGGTCGCGCGGTCGGTCGTGTCGGCGAGGGCACCGGCGATGTCGTTGACGGCGCGCGCGAGGCGGGCATCAAGGCCGGCGCCCTTGACGGTGACCGACGTGGCGTAGTCCCCGGCGGCGATCCGCTCCGCGGCCTTGACCAGGGACACGAACCGGAAGCGCAGGTAGGCGCTCACGACCAGGGCGGTCAGCGACACGCCGATGATCGTCGCGACGATCATGGCGGCGATGGATCGGTATCCCTCGCCCACCCACGAGACGAGGGCGGTCGGGTCGATGATCAGGAGGATCCCGAGGGCGACCGGTGCCGCCAGCGCCAGGACCCCGAAGAGGCGCATCACCACGTAACCGTACTAGCGGGCCGGTCGAGGACGGACCCGCCGGTGGTACCGATGCCCGGTGCCGGTGGTACCGGCCCTGGCTGCTATACTCCGGCCGTCCTCGACCGCAGCGGGGCACACCCGCGAACCAGGAGGCCAGCGATCGCGCTTCCAGGGCGCATCGGTCGTCCCGTGAGGCGCCCGAGCGACCACCCGATGGCGATCCGCCGAGACATCGGCGGCGCGACGCGGGAGATGTCTATCCCGGTCCAGGCCTCGACGGCCCGGGCCGTTTTTGTTGCCCGGCAGGCGGCCGCTGCGGGCTCCCGGGACGGGCTGCGCTGATGCCGGCCACCGTGATCGTCGGCCTCCAGTGGGGCGACGAGGGCAAGGGCAAGACGACCGACTTCCTGGCCGAACAGACGGCCATGGTCGTGCGCTACCAGGGCGGCGACAACGCCGGCCACACGGTCATGCGCGGCGACGAGGTCTTCAAGCTCCAGCTCACCCCGTCGGGCGTGCTGTACCCGCACATCACGTCGCTGATCGGCAACGGGGTCGTGGTCAACCCGGTCACGCTCATCAACGAGTTCGACATGCTGACCGCGCGCGGGATCGACGTGAGTCGGGTCCGGATCAGCCGCAGCGCGCACGTGATCATGCCGTACCACGTGGCCCTGGACCAGGCCAATGAGCGACGCCTGGACGGTGCGAAGGTGGGCACGACCGGTCGGGGCATCGGGCCGACGTATGGCGACCGGGCCTGGCGCCTGGGCCTGCGCATGGAGGACCTCCTGGACCGGGCGGTCCTGCGCGAACGGTTCGGCCGGGTGCTCATCGACAAGAACCTGCTGCTCTCGTCGATGGGCGCGGCGACCTTCGAGGTCGAACCGCTGGTCGGACTCGCGACGGGCTGGGGCGAGCGCCTGCGCGACCACCTCGATGACACGACCTGGCTCGTCCAGGGGGCCCTGGCCCGTGGCGAGCACGTGCTGCTGGAGGGCGCCCAGGGCACGCTCCTGGACCTGGACCACGGCTCGTATCCGTTCGTGACCTCGTCCAATCCGGTCGCGGGTGGGGCGTGCACCGGCGGCGGCATCGGGCCGCTCCAGGTCGACGAAGTCATCGGCGTCATGAAGGCGTACTCGACGCGCGTGGGTTCCGGGCCTTACCCGACGGAGCTCTTCGACGAGGTCGGGGCCGGGATCGCGGAGCGTGGCCACGAGGTCGGCACCGTGACCGGTCGGTCGCGTCGGATCGGCTGGTTCGATGCCGTGCCGCTGCGCTACGCGGTCGCGGTCAACAGCGTGAGCTCGATCATGCTCAACAAGCTCGACATCCTCTCGGGCGTCGACCCGCTGCGCATCTGCGTGGCCTACGAGATCGATGGCCGGCGCGTCGAGACGTGGCCGTCGAGCGGAGCGGCGCTGGCCCGTGCGACGCCGGTCTACGAAGACTTCGCGGGCTGGACCGAGCCCATCCACGACGTCCGCTCGCTGGGCGACCTGCCGGAGAACGCGCGGCGCTACGTGACCGCGATCGAGCAGTACGCCGGCGTGCCGATCGTGCTCGTGTCGGTGGGACCGGAGCGGACGCAGACCATCGAACGGGCCTGGCGGCCCATGCGCCACCGTCCGGGGATCCCGGCATGAGCGCCGGGCGCCTCGTGATGCCGACCCGCATCCTGATCGTGGGGGGCGGCGGCCGCGAGCACGCCCTGGCCTGGAAGCTGAGCCTGGAACCTGGCGTGAACGAGGTCTTCGTGGCGCCCGGGAGCGACGCGATCGCGGCCGAGCCGCGGGTGCGGCGGATGGCCGATGTCGATCCGCTCGACGGGGCCGCGGTCGTGGCGGCCGGCCAGACGGTGGCGGCCGAGCTCGTGGTCGTCGGGCCGGAGGCGCCGCTGGCGGCGGGCGTGGCGGATGCCCTGATAGCGGCCGGGATCCCGGTGTTCGGGCCGTCCGCGGCAGCGGCGCGGATCGAATCGAGCAAGGCGTTCTGTCACGAGGTCGCGGCCGCGGCCGGCGTGCCGATGGCGCGCGCTCGCGTCTTCGAGGCCGACGAGCTTGTCGCGGCGCTGGCCTTCGCCCGAGACCTGGACGCCCAGGGGCGCGGTGCCGTCGTCAAGGCCGACGGTCTGGCGGCGGGTAAGGGTGTGGTGGTGGCCGCGGATCTCGCGGAGGCCCTGGCGGCCGCGCGCGCGGTCCTCGCGGAACCCGGTGGACGGGTCGTCATCGAGGAACGCCTCGACGGGCGGGAGGCGAGCAGCATCGCCCTGTGCGACGGCCGCGACGCGCTGGCCCTGCCGCTGGCTCGCGACCACAAGCGCCTGGGTGATGGCGACGCCGGCCCCAACACCGGCGGCTTGGGCGCCTACTCGCCGCTCGCGGATCTGCCCGATGCCGCCGCCGACGACCTCATCGCGCGCTTCCACCGGCCGATCCTGGCCGAGCTGGCCCGACGCGACACCCCGTTCCGCGGCGCCCTGTACGCCGGGCTCATGATGACCGCCGACGGCCCGGTCCTGCTGGAGTGCAATGCCCGGTTCGGCGACCCGGAGACGCAGGCCATCCTGCCGCGCCTGGCCGTGGCGTTGGGACCGCTGCTCCTGGCCGCCGCCCAGGGGCGCCTGCGCGAAGCCGCCGCGAGCCTGGATCTCCCCGGCGTGCGCCTGCCGGCCCTGCCGAGCGCGACCGTGGCCGTCGTCCTGGCCGCGGCCGGCTATCCCGACGCTCCCAGGCGTGGCGATGCGATCGCCGGCCTGGCCGCGGCCCGGGCCGACGGCGCCTTCGTGTTCCATGCGGGCACGACCCGGACGCCCGACGGTGCGGGGTACGCAACCGATGGCGGTCGCGTCCTGGCGGTGGTCGCCCGCGGCGCGGATCTCCCGGCCGCCCGCGCCGCCGCCGAGGTGGCCGCGGACCGGATCGCGTTCGATGGCGCCCAGCGCCGCCACGACATCGGCGCCGAGGCCGCCGTCCCGGCCGCGGCTGGTCTTGCAGGGGCCGCCCGATGATCCGCCGCTACACCCTCGCCGAGATGGGCGCCATCTGGACCGAGCAGGCGCGCTTCGAGGCCATGCTCCGCGTGGAACTGGCGGTGAGTCGGGCGCAGGCGGCGCGCGGCATCGTGCCCGCCGCCGCGCTCGAGGCGCTGGAGACCCGCTCGAAGGTCGATGTCGAGCGCATCCTCGAGATCGAGAAGGCGACCGATCACGACGTCATCGCCTTCGTCTCGCAGGTCGCCGAGGGTGTCGGGCCGGAGGGCCGATACCTGCACCTGGGTCTGACCAGCAGCGATGTCGTGGACACGGGCCTCGCGCTCCAGCTGCGCGCGGCCGGCGCGCGGCTCATCGCCGACTGCGACCGACTCGTCACCACACTTGTCGCGCGCGCTCGCGCGGAAGCGGACACGACGATGATGGGCCGCACCCACTCGGTCCACGCCGAGCCCACGACGATGGGCCTCAAGTTCGCCGGCTGGGCCTTCGAGGTCGATCGCGGCCGGACGCGCCTGGCGACCGCCGTCGATGAGATCGGGACGGGCAAGATCTCCGGGCCGGTCGGCACGTACAGCCACCTGGGCCCGGACATCGAGGCGGAGGTCCTGGCCGACCTGGGCCTCCACGCCGATCCGGTCAGCACGCAGATCGTCCAGCGTGACCGCCACGCCGCGCTGCTGACGGCCGTGGCCATCCTGGGCGGGACGCTGGAGCGCATGGCGACCGAGGTGCGCAACCTCCAGCACACCGAGATCGGGGAACTCCAGGAGCCGTTCCGGACCGGCCAGAAGGGCTCCAGCGCCATGCCCCACAAGCGCAACCCGATCCTGTCCGAGCGCATCGCCGGCCTGGCCCGGCTGCTCCGCGGCTACGCCCACACGGCCCTGGAGGACCAGCCGCTCTGGCACGAGCGCGACATCAGCCACAGCTCGGCGGAGCGGGTCATCCTGCCCGACGCCACGATCCTGCTCGACTACATGCTGGTCCGGATGACCGGGCTGATGGACGGCCTCATCGTCCGCTCCGAGCGGATGCGCGAGAACATCAGCCGCGGCCTGGGCCTGCACGCCAGCAGCCGGGTGCTCGTCGCGCTCGTGGAGAAGGCCGGGATCAGCCGCGAGGAGGCGTACGCCATCGTCCAGCGCGCCGCGCTCCGGGCCGCCGACGAGCGGTCGCCGCTGCGCGAACTGCTGGCCGTGGACCCGGCAGTCGCCCAGAAGCTGTCGCTGACCGATCTCGACGCCTGCTTCGACGAATCGACGTTCCTGCGCCACGTCCACGAGGTCATCGCCCGGCTCGAGCGCCTGACACCGACGTCGGCAGCCGCCGGCGGGGAGGTCGCCCGTGCCGACGGCTGACGCCTTCGTCCGGTCGGGCAAGGTGCGCGACCTCTACGAACTGCCGGACGGGCGGATGGTGCTCGTGGCCTCGGATCGCATGAGCGCCTTCGACGTCGTCCTGCCGACCGAGATCCCCGACAAGGGCCGCGTCCTGACGGGCCTGTCGCGGTTCTGGTTCGCCGAGACGCAGGCGATCGTCCCGAATCACCTGCTCGAGACGGATCCGGCCGCGTTGCGCGATGCCTGGGAGACGCCCGTCGCATCCGTCGACGACTGGCGGGGCCGGACGATGATCTGCCAGAACGCCTCGGTCGTGCCCATCGAAGCCGTGGTCCGCGGCTACCTGGCCGGATCGGCCTGGAAGGAGTACCAGGCGAGCGGGTCGGTGTGCGGGATCGCCCTGCCGTCGGGTCTGCGCGAGGCCGACCCGCTGCCCGAGCCGATCTTCACGCCGGCGACCAAGGCGGAGGCCGGTGAACACGACCAGAACCTCGACTTCGACGCGATGGTCCAGCATCTCGAGGAGACCTGGATCCTGCCGGCGGAGCTCGCCGGGCCGCTCGCGGAGTTGGTGCGCATGCGGGCCATCGCCCTGTATCGATATGCGACGGCGATCGTGGCCCGGGCCGGGATCGTGCTGGCGGACACGAAATTCGAGTTTGGCCTTGGGCGCGCGTGGGGCCTCGAGGACGAGGGTGTCGGGCCGCCCGAGGAGCGTCTCGGGCGCAGCCGTCGCCCAGCGGGCCGTCGGCCGACGGGTCGCAACTGGCAGCGGCTCGAGGACCAGCTGATCCTGATCGACGAGGCGCTCACCCCGGATTCGTCGCGGTTCTGGGACGCCGCGACGTACGAACCCGGTCGCGCGCAGGCGAGCTTCGACAAGCAGTTCGTGCGCGACTACCTCGAGACGCTCGATTGGGACAAGACCGCGCCCGGCCCGGCCCTGCCCGACGACGTGATCGCCGGAACGCGCGCACGCTATGTCGAAGCCTTCGAACGCATCACCGGCGCGAGCTTCGCGCGCTATCTCCAGGAGGACGTCATCGCCCGATGAGCACGCACCGGTTCGCCGTCAACGTCACCCCCAAGCCCGGCATCCTGGACCCGCAGGGGCGGGCCGTGGAGGGCAGCCTCGGCCATCTCGGCATCGAGGGGGTCAGCGCCGTCCGTGTCGGCCGGCGGGTCGAGCTCACCGTCGATGCGACCGACGAAGCCGCCGCGCGCGCGGTCGTCGAACGCCTGGCCGGCGAACTGCTGGCTAACCCGCTCATCGAGGCGTATGCCATCGAATCGATCGGCGGGGCGTCGTCGCTCGTCGGCGCGCCGGCCGGGGCAGGGGAGCCCTCCTGATGCCGGTCCGCATCGGGGTCGTGGTCTTCCCGGGCAGCAACTGCGACCGCGACACGGTGCATGCCCTGTCGATCGCCGGCGCGGAGCCGGTCGAGCTCTGGCATGAGCAGGCCTCGCTCGACGGGGTCGCAGCGGTCATCCTGCCCGGTGGCTTCGCCTACGGCGACTACCTGCGGGCCGGGGTCATCGCTCGGTTCTCGCCGGTCATGCGCGCGGTCGGCGCGTTCGCCGCGGACGGCGGGCTCGTGCTGGGCATCTGCAACGGCTTCCAGGTCATCGCCGAGGCCGGGCTCGTCCCGGGCGCCCTGCTGCGCAACCGGGACCTGCGGTTCCTGGGACGCGAGGTCACGATCGCGGCGGAGCGGCTGGACACGCCGTTCACGCACGCCCTGGCTGCGGCCGGACAGCCGCTGCGCATGCCGATCGCGCACGGTGAGGGATGCTACTTCGGGGAGGACGACGCGCTGGACGCGCTGGAGCGCGATCGCCAGGTGCTCTTCCGCTACGTGGACGATGCGGGCGGGCCAGCGGCGGACGATGACCGCGCCACCAACCCGAATGGCTCCCTGCGAGCCATCGCCGGCGTGATCAACGCGGCAGGCAACGTGGCGGGACTCATGCCTCACCCAGAGCGCGCCGCCGAGGCCATCCTGGGCTCCGCGGACGGGGCTGGGATCATCCGCTCGCTGGTGGACAGTGCGGCCCGGGCGGCGGCCGGCGAGACCCCCGTCGCGGTGGGTGCCCGATGACCCTCGCCGAGCGCCCGGTGGAACCCCTGCACCGACGCCTGGGCGTCACCGACGACGAACTCGAGGCCATCCGTGAGCGCCTCGGCGGCCGCGACCCCAACGAACTGGAACTCGCCATGTTCAGCGTCATGTGGAGCGAGCACTGCTCGTACAAGAGCAGCAAGCCGCTGTTGAAGACGCTCCCGACGGCGGGCGAGGGCGTGGTCGCGGGTCCCGGTGAGAACGCGGGCGTCATCTCCATCGGCGACGGCCTGGCCGTGGCGTTCAAGATCGAATCGCACAACCACCCGAGCGCGGTCGAGCCGTACCAGGGCGCCGCGACCGGCGTCGGCGGCATCCTGCGCGACATCTTCACGATGGGCGCGCGACCGATCGCCGTCCTCGATGCGCTCCGCTTCGGCGACCCGGCGGATGCCCGGACGCGGCACCTGGTGGACGGCGTGGTCCGCGGCGTCGGTGGCTACGGCAACTGCGTCGGCGTGCCGACGGTCGGCGGCGAGC
>JBPPMZ010000178.1:0-9668 GCA_051306295.1 Candidatus Limnocylindrales bacterium | reverse complement strand
CCGCCGACCGCGGCGGAGATGGCCGACGAGCCGATGCCGATCGTCCGCTGGTCGGTCTCCGCGAACGGGCGACCGGTCAGGAACACGACGGCGATGGGCAGCTCGGCGGCGGACAGGTCGCGGAGGTAGTCGGCCAGGATGGCGGTCTTCTCCGACGTCCTGGTGGTCGCCGCCACGCGCTCGGCCAGGTCGCTCCAGCGGCGCATGGCGGCGATGGTATACGGTTCCTCCGATGGCGCCTCGAACGTGGTTTCCGGAGGTGTTGACCGGCTCCCGGGTCGTGTTGCGTCGCCACGCCCCGGAGAACCTGGCCTGGTTCCGGACCTGGTACGCGGACCCTGAGATCGCTCGGCTGGCTCGCTACCAGGAGATCCCGATGCGCCCCGAGGAGATCGAGCGGTTCTTCGCCGCCCGGGTCGTCGGGCCGGACGCGATGGCGATGGCCATCCACGAGCGCTCGGGCGACCGGCTGGTGGGCACGTGCGCGTTCAGCCAGCTCGACGGCGACAACGGCTCGGCGCTCTACCACATCACCATCGGCGAGAAGGATGCGTGGGGCCAGGGCTACGGCACAGAGGCGACCCAGCTGATGCTCGACCACGCGTTCGGGACGCTGGGACTGCATCGCGTCGCGCTGTTCGTGTTCGAGTTCAACGAGCGGGCGATCCGCGCGTATCGTCGCTGCGGTTTCGTCCTGGAGGGGCGCTCGCGGGAGGCCATCCATCGCGACGGCCGCTGGTGGGACGAGCTGGCGATGAGCGTCCTCGAGTCCGACTGGCGGCGGCTCAAGGCGGAGGCCGCCTCGACCGACGAGGAGCGGGCCGCGCTCATGGCGGAGGCCGATGTAGCCCAGGCTGCCGAGGCGGAACGGGCGGCGCGCGGCGCGGCCACGGCGAGTCGGCGACGACGCGGGCCTGACATCGTTCGGCGCACGATCAGGAGGTTCACATGAGCGACGGGCAGGCATCCACGGGGTCGACGGGGTCGACTGGGGCTGCGGCGGATGCGGCCCGGGCCGATGTGCGGGAGTTGATCGCGGCCAAGGGGCATGCCGTGGACAACGCCCGGTCCGCCGTTGCCCGGCTGGACGCGGCCTTCGCCGACGGGTCGCTGCAGCGGACGGCCACCCTGGACCTGTTCCTCGCGGACCTGATGCAGGCCCTTGAGCAGGACGATGGCGAGAAGCTCGGCGGCAAGAGTGCCGAGGCGGCCCGGTTCATCCTGCGGGCCGTCGATCGGGAGCTGGATCGAGCCTGAGGGTCGGTCGGCGTTCTGCGGCCGCGGCCGGCGTTCTGCGGCCGCGGTCGGCGTTCTGCGGCCTGTCTTGTGCGCTACTGGGGCCCCGAAGCCCGGCTGGAGCGCCGTCGATGCCGCCTAACGTTCCCCACGGCGACACCTGGCGGAGTCGAGGCCAGGGGTGGACCACGATCACGTCATACGTCGCTACACAGAACCGTAGGCGGGATCGGGGCGGCCACAGGGCGGGTCGCGGGCCTTCCTGACGCCCGGTTCGTGCACGAGGAAGCGCTCCACCGTCGGGTCGACGCCGATCCAGGCTACCCAACGTTCCTGTGGCGACATCTGGCAGAGTCACCGCGACCCGGGATCGGGGCTTGACTCTCGGGTAGGGCGAGGGTCCACCATCCGGGACATGGATCACCTGGGCCGCTCGACGCCACCGGATCTGCTCGTCATCGGTCGATTCGCCCGACTGGCCGGGCTGTCGGTCGGCGCGTTGCGCCACTACGACGAGCTCGATCTGCTGCGGCCAGCATGGGTCGATCCGCAGACCGGCTATCGCTCGTACCGGCGCGACCAGCTCGAGATCGCGCGGACCATCGTCCGGCTGCGCGACCTGGAGCTGCCCCTCGACGCGATCCGGGCCTACCTCGGGACGGACGACCCGAGCGAACACCGCCGGATCCTGGCCGAGCACCGACGGCGCGTCGAGGCCCGGACATTCCGCCTGCAGCGCGTCCTCCACGTCGTCGGGCAGATGGCCGGCGCCACCGACCAGAAGGAGATCACCACGATGACCGCCCCGACCCTGGATGCTCTCACCGACCTCGACGGCGCGACCCACCGAGCCCTCGGCGTTGCCCTGTTCAACCACGTCTGGACGCTGCTCGAAAAGCCCGACCGGAGCCTCGCCGAGACCGACGAGATGATCCACGCGGCGCACGCCTCGCGATTCCACTGGGGTCGGGCGGACGGCTCCGAGCCGGTCAACCTGGCCCGCGGCGAGTGGCAGTGCTCGCGCGTCTACGCCGTCCTGGGTCGCGGGGAACCGGCGCTCTGGCACGCCCGCCGTTGTCTCGCGATCAACGAGGCTGCCGGCACGGCCGACTGGGACATCGCGTCGGCGTTCGAGGCGCTCGCCCGGGCCTCCGCTGTTGCCGGTGACGCCACCGCGGCCGCCGAGTGGAAGGCGAGGGCCACCGCCGCGCTCGATGGCATCGCCGACCAGGACGATCGCGACATCATCGAGGGCGACCTCGCCACCCTGCCGATCTGAGGTAGGCTCCGCGGACCTCGGCCGACGTGGCTTCTACGCGGCGGACGGGGAGGGCCCGGATCGCCGCCCGCGGTGGTTCGGGCCCGTTCCATGCCCGCGGCATGCCCGCGATATGCCGGTCAGCCCGGCAGCGCGAAGTCCAGGTCGGCGTCGTCCGGTGGCTCGAGTGTCATCTCGTCGCCGGCCGCCAGGTCCGCGGCGCTGATCTCGAACGTCGGGGCGCCCGGCAGGGCATAGAGGCCGAAGACGCCCCGCGCACGTCCCGGCCGCGTCTCGGTCAGGACGACGACCCGCCACGTCCCATCCGCGGCCGACCGGTGGAACCAGCGCTGCGCCAGGGCAGCCAGACCATCGGAGTCGACGAGGGCGCGCGCCTCCGCGGCCGTCGAGCGCACCCCGAGCGTGCCCCCGAAGACCGCCCGGGCCAGCCAACTCGTCCCGCCGTCAGGGTGCGGTGCCACGTAGCCCAGCAGGTCGCCGTCCTCGGCGCGCTGGACCGGCTCGCCGAGGTCAGCCCCCACGTCCCCGCCGCGCGCGCATCGCCGCCGAGACCGCCCGCTCGCCATCGGCCTCCAGGCCGTCGATCACGCCGTCGATGTCGTCGCTCGATCGATTCTGGCTGAGCTTGGTCTTGGCCTCCAGGCGGTCGATCAGCAATTCGACGCCGACGATCGCTCGCAGCTGGCCCGCGACATACGCGTCGGGCGCGTCGTCGACCGACCACGGTTCCGCGCGCTCAGCCTCGTGCTTGATCGACAGCCGGCGGACGTTCTCCTCCAGCCAGGCCGGATCGTCGTGGATGAGCAGCCGACCGTGCGCGTGCACCACGACGTAGTTCCAGGTCGGGACGACGCGCCCGTGGTCGCGCTTGGTCGCGTACTAGGACGGCGTGATGTAGGCGTCCGGGCCGCGCAGGATCGCCAGCGACGCGCCGATGGACGGCGTCTGCCACTGCGGGTTCTTGCGCGCGACGTGCCCCAGCAGCGCCCCGAACGGCCCCACGCCATCGCGCGACCCCGGGGCGTCGTAGACCATCGGGAGCATGGTCGCCAGCAGGCCGTCTGCCGTCGCGGTCACGAGATCCACGGCGCCGACGCGGGTAAGCAGCTCGCGGACTTCGTCGTCGCTGGGGCGGAAGTGGTCGGGCACGTACATCGCCGCCAGTATGCCAAGCCGTTCCACCGTAGACTCCGCTCATGACCGACCTCAAGACCGGGATCCTGTTGTGGAGCCAGGGCGCGACCTGGCCTGAGATGCTTGACGCCGCGCAGCGCGTGGACCGCCTGGGCTACGACCACCTCTGGACGTGGGACCACCTGTACGCCATCTTCGGCGACCCGTACCAGCCGATCGTCGAGGGCTGGACCGCCCTCGCCGCCTGGGCGATGGCCACCGAGCGCACGAAGCTCGGGCTGCTCGTCGGGGCGAACACGTTCCGCAATCCGGGCCTCGTCGCCAAGACGGCCGCGACCGTGGACCACATCTCCGACGGCCGGGCGATCCTGGGCATCGGCGGGGCGTGGATGGAGCTCGAGCACACCGCCCACGGCATCGACTTCGGGACCGGCTTCGGACAACGGCTCGACTGGATGGACGAGTCAGTGGCGGCGATCCGCGCCCTCCTCGACGGCGAGACCGTGACGTCCGAGCCCGGCGGCCGGTATGCCTTCCAGGACCTGGTCCACGCTCCCCTGCCCGTCCAGCCCCACCTCCCGATCATGATCGGCGGCAGTGGCGAGAAGAAGACCCTGCGCTCCGTCGCCAAGTACGCCGACATGTGGAACGCGATGGGCCCGGTCGATGTCATGGCCCGCAAGGTCGAGGTCCTGCGCGAACACTGTGAGGCGGTCGGACGAGACATCACGGAGATCGAGTTCACGCTCGGCGTCAAGTTCACCATCCGCGACGACAAGGCGGAGGCCGTCCGTGTCCGCGAGGCGGCAATGGTCAACAACAAGACACCGCACGCCGACATCGCCGACGACGACACCTTCTGGGAGGGCACCCCCCAGGAGATCGCCGATCGACTGCGGCCGTACGTCGAGCTCGGCTTCACGACGGTCATCAGCGAGCAGCCCGCGCCGTACGACGTCGAGACGCTCGAGCGCTTCATCGGCGAGGTCAAGCCCCTCATCGACGCGGGCTGACCCGCAGAGGCCTTCCGTTCCCGTCGGGTGGTCCTTCCGTCGAACGGGGCCACCAACGAGCACGCTCATCCCACGTACGTGTCATCCGGGGGGAACGTCGTCGACGGAGGCCGCGATCCTGGTCGACCGGCCCGTCGCGGCCGGCGGCGGTGGCCTCGGGTTGAACGGCGGGCATCTGTTCTACCTGGCGGTTGCCGCGTGCTGGTCGAATGACCTCTACCGCGAGGCGGCGACCATGGGCATCGTCCGCAAGACGGTCGATGGCGACTTCCCGTCACGCGCTGCGGTAGGTGCCAACATCGACTCGGTGAGCGCAGGTTCTCACTCGTCTACGATGTCTCTGGGAACCACATCTACCTGGCGACCACTACGATCTCGGTGGTCTCGTCTTCGCGCACTTCTACGTCCGTCTCGGTCGCCACGACTTTCCCGTCAACTTCCACCTGTACCTCGTATCGACCGACTGGAACAACGAAAAACGTGCAGGTCCCGCCCTCGGCCGGGACCGCTCCGTTAGCTTCCTGCATAGCCGGGTCGTGCGCGGTCAACCAGCAGACCGCGCTCCCCTGGTCGCCGCTCTCGAAGGTGATCTTCAGTTCGCCGCGCGGACCGTTCCAAGGGATGGCACCGAACCACATGAACGTAAGCCACTCAGGCCGCCCGAAGTGCTCGCGGATGCGATCTTCGATTGCAAGGACAGGGCCTCGCTGGCCGAAGTTCGGTCCGAAATAGAAGACGCGTACGGCATTCTCGCGTTCGTATACGGATACGTGATCAAGACGGAGCCCCTGTGCGGCAAACCAGGCTCGCTCTCCTTCGACCTCCGCACGCCACGCTTCGAGTTCGGCGAACGCAAACTTAACCTCGCGAACCTCGAACTCCTTCCCGCCGAGGATCCTTCGGAGTGCCCGCTCGTGTGCCCCGGCCCGGTGGCTGAATCTCGCGACCGGAACCCGACCGTCCAGGAAGGCGCCGGCAAAGTCTTCAGGAACCAGCTCGCCGTACCGCTCCAGCATCTCCACGACGGGAATGGCACTAACGATGCTGCCCGCCATCTGGTCGAGCTCGGCGGGCAGGAGCGGGGCGGGCAGATCCGTTAGGGAGTCGGGATCCGAGGCGACTTCGAGAACCCATTCGAGATCGTAGCGAAGACCGTACCGCTGGCGGAAGGTCATCCACTCTTCAAGAACGGAGGCAGGAACCGCGACCGCGTAGGTGGAGGACGCCGAAGGCGATGCCCACGGCGAGGCCGTATCGAGCGACGACGGCGTCGCGCTCCCGCCGCATGCCGTGGCGAGTAGAGCGGCCGCAGCACAAAGGATGGACGCTGTCGTACGTTGAGCATGCATTGACGGTTCTCAAAGACCCGACGTCGCGGGGCCAGTCATGTGTCATTGTACTCTGAGCGCGCGCGAGATCGGAGGATGCAATGCGGAAGGCGCTTGTTCTGGGAGTCGCATTGATGCTGCAGTGGACTTCGGGGGCCGGCGGCGGCCAATCGCCGCGCGCGCCGGTATCGACGTCGGGCGAGTTGACGAGCGACCAAGGACGCGCGCTGGCGTTTCGCACCAAGCTCGGCTTGCCCAACGATCTTGAAACGGTCAGGCTGGCATCCACGGGCGAGTCCTACTCCGCGGTCGAGTTCGGCGTTTCGCTTTCTCCCGAGGAGCACGAGGAACTCTACCGTCGCGGCCGATTCGTCTTGGGCATGTCCAAGGCTGCCGAGTACGCGGCGACCCGGGCGTCGTTTGCGGGGCTCTACTACGACCAACGACACAGTGGACGGGCCGTGTTCCTTTTCACAGAGCCGCCTCCCGGCATCCAGCAGGAACTCGCTGAGCGGTCGTCCCGTGAGGGGGAATTCATCATTGCCCCAGCCGAACACACGATCCGTTAGCTCGAGCAACTCCGCGACCGAATCGTCAGCGAGTGGGAGGAACTTGCTCGAGCTGGAGTGACCGTCACGGGTACCGGACTCAAGGTCAGCGAGAACCGCGTAACCCTTTCGGTGCTCGAGCTCACCCCGACGCATGAAGAGCTGCTTCGTGAGCGGTATGGCGAGGCGGTTGTGCTTCGGGAGCGAGCACCTGGACGTCTCGACTGCGCCTCAGAACACAACTGTCGTCCGATGAAGGGTGGCCTCCACATTGAGTCGTCGATCGATGAGGCGGTCGACTGTACCGGCGGGTTCATCGTTCGTCGCGAGTTGAACGGCGGGCAGCTCGCGATGCTGACCGCCGGGCATTGCCTCGAAATTGCCCGGGAACCTGATGAAGACCAAGTCAACGACGACTGGCAGCACAACAACGACCCGTTCGGTGACGCGAAGTACGAAACCTGGTTGTCGAACGCGGGCGCCGATGTCGGACTCATTGGCTTGCATTCGACCGAGGTGTCGGCGATGAGCGTCTACAACCAGCTCGCTCTGAAGTCCAACAACTCGTCGCCCGTCGTAATCCGGAACGTGACGGACGTCCTCCACTCAAGCTTCCAGAATGAAGGGACGCTCATCTGCCGCTACGGCATAACCACCGACTCCGTTTGTGCAGAGATCATCGAGCAAGGCGAGACCCTGCCGAGCTGCAAGTATCTGATGACCGGCTGTAAGCCAATCCAGGGCCTCTGGGTGTATGACATGGACTCCAGGGGAGGTGACAGCGGAGGGCCCGTGTACATCGTCGCGTCGAGCACCGCCCGCGTCGCGCTCGGCACGCACGTGCATTCCTCCGACGAGGTCAACACCAGCCCGCCATACTCGTCCTGGTACAGCCCAATTGACCGGGCACAGACGACATACGACAGCATGTTCAACGACTGGTTCACTGTCTGCACCGACAGCAACTGCTGATCTGGCTTGCCGTACCTCCGAGCGGGCGCATCGTCCTACCTGTCCGGGTGAGCGGATTGGGATGGGGTGCCCACCCTGGCCTGGGCGGATCGGTTCTACGAGGGGGCAATGATCACCCGTGCATGGTGGCGGCGTCAGACGCGTCGAGCGGTGCGCGGGCGAGCTGCGATGCTCGAGGCCCTTCCAGGCCTCCGAGGGATAGCGGCAGCCGATTGTGCGCGGTCGTACGAATCACCCCTCGCGCCACGGCGCCGCCGCGATCGACCAGCCGTCCAAGCTCGTCTTGACATCAGCAGTCTCGACCAACGAGGTTGAGACGCGTCGGACGATGAGACACCAGAGGTTCCTCCATGCTCGGGTGCCCGAAACGCTAAATCATGAACCGGGCTCTCATTCACAGCAGCGTCTCTAGCGATCACGCTAGGGCTCGTCTAAGAGCGGCGGTTCCCGGCCCGCGTCAGGCGACACTCGCCAGAATCGCCCGCGCCTCCACCAGGCTCGGCAATCGCGGTGAGTTGTTGATCGCGGCGTCGTCGATGGCGTCCTGCGCGACGACATCCAGGGCCGCCTCATCGAACCCGAGGGTGCGCAGCCTGGGCCGCTGGCCGAGCTCCGCCAGGAACCCTCGGAGCGCACCGATCGCGGCAACGGCGCCGGTCGCGGGATCCTCCGTGGGTGACGCGGCCCTCAGCGCGACCCCGACCAGGGCCAGCTCTCGGTCGCGCAGGCCAGCCTCCGCCGCGTAGAACGCAAGGACCTCCGGCAGCACGACCGCCAGCGCCGTCCCGTGCGCCACGCGCCCGCGCGTCCCGATCGCGTGTCCCAGCGCGTGCACGAGCCCGACGCCCGTGCCGCTGGCCTGGCCGATGCCGGCCAGGTGCGAGGCCATCAACAACTGCGAGCGCGCCTCCAGGTCCGCTCCGTCGGCGACGGCCCGCGGCAGCCACTCCCGCACGGTCCGGATGACCTGCAGTGCCAGCGCCTCGGCGAATGGATTCGGGTTCCGCGACAGCAGGGATTCGAGCGAATGGGTCATCGCGTCCACGCCGGTCGCCGCGGTGGCGCCAGGTGGCAACCCGACGGTCAGGGCCGGGTCCAGGATCGTCCAGACCGGCAGCAGCGATGGATGGCCGACGTAGCCCTTCCGGCCCGCCACCTCATCGGTGATGACGCCGTAGGTATTGGTTTCGGCACCTGTGCCCGCGGTCGTCGGGACGGCGATGAGCGGCCCGCCCGGCACCACGGTCTCGCTGTGGTAGCCGAGGGCGAGCACGTCGCCGCCGTTCACGGCATGCAGGGAGATCGCCTTGGCGGAGTCCATCGACGAGCCGCCACCGACCGGCACGATGACCGTCTGCGCGATGCCGAACGTCGCGAGCGCCGCGCTGCCGCGCAGGATCGACGCGGTCCCTGGGTTGGGCTCGACCTCCGCGTAGACGCCGACCTCGATGCCGGCTGCGGTCAGGACGACACGGACCTGGTCGATCACGCCGGCGGCAAGGACGCCTGGATCGGTGACGATGAACACGCGCCGCCCGCCGGCATTCCCGGCCGCGGCGACGAGCTCAGGGAGGGCGTCGATCGCCCCGACGCCGAACCGGACGCGCCCGCGCCACTGGAGGTCGAGGGAGCGCTCCGCGAGCGTGGCCACGGTCAGCGCACCTCCAGGACGTGGTCGATGGTCGTATCGCGGCGGACGGTCAGCCAGCGGCGGCAACCGGCCGTGTGGAACCAGCGCTCGGTCGTGTCGCCATCGGGGTTCTGGAAGATCCAGACCTCGTCGAAGTCGCGCTCGTCCGGGTCGGTCAGCCAGTCCGGCGTCGGGCGGCGCTCGCCGCCGAATGTGAACTCCTCGAGCGGTCGGCGGCCACAGCGGGGGCAGTCGAGATGAGGCATCAGCGGCCGTCCATCAGCGCGTGCCTGCCGAGCCGGCATCGGCCAGCACATGGTCGCGCCGGAAGCGATCGAGTGAGAACGGCGCGATGAGCGCCGACGGCCGGCCCGTAGCGATCAGCTCGGCCATGCCTTCGCCGCCGGCGGGGATCGCCTTGAAGCCCCAGGTGCCCCAGCCCGTCGTGACGAAGAACCCATCGACCCCGGTCGCGCTCATGATCGGGCTGAAGTCGACCGAGATGTCGCAGATGCCCGCCCACTGGCG
>JBPPMZ010000177.1:0-24934 GCA_051306295.1 Candidatus Limnocylindrales bacterium | reverse complement strand
CCGTGGAGCCGACGCCCGAACCGACCGCTGCCCCGACCCCGGAGCCATCGGCGGAGCCGAGCGACACCCCGACCGATGTGCCGGCCGGCGAAGTGGCCGACCTGTGCGAGACGTTCTTCGACCTGCCTTGCAGCCTGGGAGCCGGCCGATACGCCCCGTCTCGGTTCTCGCCCGCCTTCGATATCGAGCTGGGCGATGGCTGGTCGACCGTCGCCCACCAGCCTGATGTCGTGGTCCTGGGTCGGGACGAGGGACTGGTGACGTTCCTGAGCGGCGAGATCGTCATCGACCCGGCCGGCGGGTCCGTCACCACCCGGGGTCGGCCGCGCGACATCATCGAGGCGCTCGTGACCCTCGATGGCGTGTCATCGACGGAGCCCGCCGATATCCGCATCGACCAGCGGCGCGGGGTGTCCATCGATGTCGCGCCGGTCGGCTCGTCGCGGATCGCCCTCCTGGGCACCGGCGGCAGCGCGTTCTACCTGGAACCCGATCGTACGACCCGGGTCCTGGCCGTCGACGTCCGCGGCGCGACGCTGGTGATGATCATCGAACCCGCGGACGGCTCGGACCTGCGCTCGATCATCGAGACCGCCGACCCGGCAGCCGGCACGATCCGCTGGCGCTGAGCCAACGAGGTCAGCCGGGTGCGGCTCCAGCGTCGGACGGCAGGTCCAGGGCTCGACGCAGGAAGTCGAGGCGATTCGACCGGACCTAGGGATCGCGCATCGCGTGCTCGTCGTCGCAGGCCAGCAACTCGCTGCCCGCGGGCGTGGCGGCTCGGAACTCCAGGCCGGTCATCGCCGCGATGAAGAAGTCGCGACGTCCGAACTGGAAGAGGACGTCGGTCGGTCGGGAGGCGCCGACCTGTGCGATGCGCTCGATGGGGTCCAGCGGTCGGACCGCCCGCAGGTAGTCGAGGCGGTCGTCGACGATGGGCCAGAACGGCAGGAACCAGTCGCCCGCTACGACGGGGAGGAGTTCATCGCCGTGCTGGATGGCGCGAGCCTCGACGAGGCCCGCCGGGTCGCCGACGAGGTCCGGCGCGAGCTGCAGGCAGCGGCCCTGACCGGGCCGCACGGCGAGACGCTGACTACCACGGTCTCGGCCGGCTGTTCCTCGCTGGGCCCAGGCGTGGCCTCGTTCGGGACGCTGCTCGAGATCGCCGACGTGGGCCTCCAGATGGCCAAGCGGGGCGGTCGCAACCAGGTGGTCGCCGCCTGAACGACCCGTGGCGGGGCGCGTCCGCTAGGCTTGCGCCGTGTCCCTCATCGCGACGGAGGCCCTGACCAAGCGCTATCCCGGCGGGGTGACCGCTCTGGATGGACTGACCCTGGAGCTGGAGCCCGGGATCATCGGTCTGGTCGGCGCCAACGGAGCCGGTAAGAGCACGTTCCTACGGATCCTCCTGGGCCTCCTCGAGCCGACGTCTGGTCGCGCCAGTGTGCTTGGCCAGGATGTCCGGACCGGGGGCCCGGCGCTGCGTCGATTCCTTGGCTACATGCCAGAGTCGGACGCGCTCCCTCCGGACATGTCGGCCACGGACCTGGTCGGCCAGATGGGCCGCCTGTCGGGGCTGCCGGCCCCGGCTGCGCGGGAACGCGCCGCTGAGGTGCTCCGCCACGTCGGGCTGTACGAGGAACGCTACCGGCCGATCGGCGGCTACTCGACGGGCATGAAGCAGCGGGTCAAGCTCGCCCAGGCACTCGTCCACGACCCGCGGCTCCTGCTCCTGGACGAACCGACCAACGGCCTGGACCCGGCCGGACGCGACGAGATGCTGGCCCTGGTCCGGCGAACGGGCACCGAATTCGGGATCGCCGTCATCGTGGCCAGCCACCTGCTCGGTGAGATCGAGCGCGTCTGCGACTTCCTGGTCGCCATCGACGCCGGCCGACTCATCCGCGCTGCGCCGCTCGGGTCGTTCACGGAGCGGACCGGGGTGCTGGCGGTGGAGGTCGAGGATGGCGCGGGTCGCCTGGCCGACGCCCTGGGCCGCCACGGGTTGACGGCCGTGGTCGATGGCCGGACCGTCCTCGTCGAACTTCACGACGATCGGCCATGGGACCTGGTCCGCGACGAGGTGGCCGCCCTGGACCTGCCGCTCATCCGCATCGAGCAGCGTCGCCGTGGCCTGGAGGAGCTCTTCCAGTGAGCGCATCGGGGAACATCTACGACCTGGGCTACCAGCGCTACGACGGCCCTCGGCTGGGGCGCGTGCCCGTCACGCTGGGCCTCCTCCGGGCGACCCTGGCCGCGGCCTACGGCATCGGCCGCGGTGGGCGAGCCAAGATCGCGCCCTTCGTGCTGGCCGGCCTGGGCCTGCTGCCCGCCGTCCTGGCTGTTGGCATCGCGGCCCTTGCGGCACAGGCCGGAGCAGGCGATCAGGTCTCCGATGCCTCGCCGATCCAGCACAGCACGTATCAGAGCCTGACGTCCACCCTGATCATGCTGTTCTGCGCGGCGCAGGCGCCGGAACTGTTCGGGCGGGACCAGCGCTACGGAGTCCTGCCGCTCTTCTTCTCCCGGGTCCTGACCCGCTCCGACTACGCCCTGGCCCGGGTCGGCGGCCTCTTCTTCGCGGTCTTCCTGGTGTCCGTGGTCCCGCAGGTGGTCCTGACCCTCGGGGGCGTGCTCGCCGCCAGCGATCCGCTGACCGGCCTCGCCGACGAGGCGCCGGACATCCCGCGCTACCTCGCGGTCACCCTGCTCGGCTCGGCCCTGTTCGCGACCGTTTCCGGGGCGATCGCTGCGTGGACCCCCAGGCGTGCCTACGCCACGGCCGCGATCATCGCCGCGTTCATCATCCCGTCGGTCGTGGCGATCCTCGTGGCCGAGCTGGCGGTCGGCGACCTGGCGCGCCTGGTCGTGCTGGTCAGCCCGGGGGACCTCGTGGACGGGGCCAATGCGGCGATCTTCGGGACCATCCCCGATAGCCCGGCCGTCGCAGGGTCCGGCATGCCGGGCTGGGCGTTCGTGGTCGCCAGCGTGGTGGGCGCGCTCGGCCTGCTCGTCGTCATCATCCGGCGCTATCTCGGGATCAGCGGGTGACCGACACGCGCGTCCCGGCGATCGAGCTCGACCACGTGTCGCGCTGGTACGGCAACGTCGTGGCCGTGAACGACATCACGTTCGCCCTGGGTCCGGGCGTGACCGGGCTGCTGGGCCCGAACGGGGCGGGCAAGTCCACCCTGCTGCACCTGCTGGCGGGCCTGCTCGCGCCGTCGGCCGGCAGCGTCAGGATCGCGGGAGCCGTCGCGTTCGGGCACCCCGACGTGTACCGCCAGGTCGGACTGGTGCCGGAGCGCGAGGCGGTGCCGGGCTATCTGACCGGCCACGAGTTCGCCCGCCTGAACGCGGACCTCCAGGGCGTCATCGATCCGGGTGCCGCCGCGGACCGCGCGATCGCCACCGTCGAGCTGACCGACGCCGCCCATCGACCGATGCGGACCTATTCCAAGGGGATGCGCCAGCGGGCCAAGCTGGCCGCCGCCCTGGTCCATGACCCGCACATCCTCCTGCTCGACGAGCCGTTCAACGGCATGGACCCGCGCCAGCGGCTGCACATGATCGACCTGCTCCGCGACATGGCCGCTGCGGGCCGGGTGATCCTCTTCTCGTCCCACATCCTCGAGGAGGTCGAGCGCCTGGCCGATGCCGTGCTGGTGGTCTATGCCGGCCGGCTCGCGGCGTCGGGCGACTTCCGCTCGATCCGTCGCCTCATGACCGATCGACCCCATCGATTCACGGTCCGCTCATCCGACGATCGAGCCCTGGCCGCCGCCCTGCTGGCCCAGCCGTCGGTCTTCGGCGCGGAACTCGTCGACGGCCTCCTGGCCGTCCGGGTCTCGGACTTCGGTGGCTTCGGGCGAGCGCTGGCACCGGCCGCGCGCGAGGCCGGCATCCGGCTCTTCGAGGTCACGCCGACGGACGACTCGCTCGAGAGCGTGTTCAGCTATCTGGTCCGGCGATGACCGCCATCGGGGCGATCGTGGTCGTCACGCTCCGAGGCTTGCTGAGCCGTCGGCGGGCCGTGCTCATGGTCCTGTTGGCGGCGCTCCCGGTCATCGTCGGGGTGCTCATCCGCCTGGGGGGTGGGCGCGCCGATGCGCCAGAGATCCTCGATACGCTCGTCGTTCGGACCGTCCTGCCGCTCATCGCGCTCATCATCGGCACGTCGGCGATCGGCAGCGAGATCGAGGACGGGACCCTGGTGTACCTGCTGGTCAAGCCGATCGCGCGGTGGCGGATCGCGCTCGCCAAGCTGGCCGTCGCCGCCGGTCTGACCGGCGTCCTGGTCGTGCCGCCGATCCTTGTCACAGGGCTCCTGGTCGGCGGCTTCGGATCTGCGTCATTGGCCGTGGCCTTTGGGTACGCGGTTGCCGCGATCGTCGGTGGCGCCGCGTACGCGGCCGCGTTCGCCACCCTTGGCACGATCACGTCCCGGGCGCTCGTCGTCGGGCTGGCCTACACCCTGCTCTGGGAGGGAGTGCTGGCCGGCCTGCTGGAGGGGACGCGCTTCCTGTCCGTCCGCCAGGCCACCCTGGGGATCGCCGCCGCGCTGACCGGGGAGGACCCAGGGGTGGAGGCGCTGCCCGCGGGCGTCGCAGTGCTGGTCGTCACGGTGGTCATCGTGGGATCAGCGGTCCTGACGACGTCCGTGATGCGTCGCTTCCAGGTGCGATCGTCCGATTGAGGAAGCGCGGGAGCCGCGACGCCGACCGCCAGGTGGCTACTTGACGGTCGGAGCGTTGGCCGCTAGCCTCCACATGACAAGCGACCTTGCACCGCAAACACATGGCGCCTTGCGCCACCCTGGAGGATCGACCTCGTGGATCTCGGCGCCCTATCCAGCGGGTTCCTGACCGGCCTTCGGGAAGGCGTGGAAGCAGCCCTCATCATCGCCATCATCTGTGCCTACCTGGCGCGCACCGGCAACCGCAAGGCGTTCGGGCCGGTGTTCGCCGGGGCCGGCCTGGCGATCGGCCTGAGCGTCGTGCTGGGCATCGGCCTGTACGTCACGGTCGGTGCGTTCGAGGAGCCCTACGAGCAGCTCTTCGAAGCCGCGACCCTGCTGCTCGCCGCCGCGGTCGTCACGTGGATGCTGTTCTGGATGCGCCGCCAGGCTCGGAGCGTCAAGAGCGAACTGCACGGAGCCGTCGATCGTGCCCTGGACCAGGGCTCGATCGGAGCCCTGGCGGTCCTGGCCTTCGTCGCAGTCATCCGGGAGGGCCTGGAGACCTCGCTGTTCCTCGTCGGCCAGGCCAACTCCGCCGATAGCGGCGCGATCTGGGTCCTGGTCGGGGCGTTGATCGGCCTGGCCGTGGCGGCGGTCCTTGGCGTCGGGTTCTACGAGGGCTCGCGCCGCATCAACCTCGCGACGTTCTTCCGCTGGACGGGCGTCGCCCTGGTGTTCATCGCCGCCGGACTGCTATCCACGGCGGTCCACGAATTGCTCGAGATCGGGGTCATCCCGTTCGGCGCCGAGACGCTCTTCGACCTATCGGGCGTCCTGCCGCACTCGGCAGACTCAGGCACCATCGTCGGGCCGTTCCTGCGCGCGCTGTTCGGCTACTCGTCCACCCCGGAGATCACGACCTTCGTCGTCTGGCTGACCTACGTGGTCGTCGTGCTGTACCTGTTCCTGCGCCCGACCGGCGGCCAGCCCGCGCCGGTGGCCGCGAATCCCGGGACCACTGCCACCGCCTGAACTCAGAACGGCAGGACGCTGTCCATGTCGGGAACGACAGCGTCCAGCCCGGACAGGTAGAGCAGGCCCAGGACCAGGCTGAAGAGCCCAGCCACCAGGCCGACAACGACATAGATCCGCTCGCGTGTCTGGCTGGCCACGAAGCCGACCGAGCTCACGATCACGATGGCCAGGTTCGAGATGAGCAGGCCGACGACGAAGGCGAGGAGCATCGGGATCCCAAGACCCGCGCTGGCCGCCCCACCGACCGCCGCGATGAGCAGCACCTGGGTGCCGGTCTCGGCGCCGATCCCGTGGATCATCCCCACCCCGAACGCCGTGCGCGCCCCGTACGAACTCATCTCCAGCGGCTCGACATGTTCGTGGCCGTGGAGGCGGGTCTGGGTGCGCCGCCAGGCGTAGCGCACCGCGTCGAACACCAGCATCCAGCGGCTGCGCATCCGGAACGACTCGCCGCCACGCGCATAGCGATAGACCGAGTAGACGACCCATGCACCCAGGCCGACCAGGGTCAGGCCCACCATCCGGCCCATGATCGGATCCAGCCACGATGGCAGGAGGGCCCCGAACGACAGCGCCGCGATGCCCAGCGCGATGACGACCGCACCGTGCCCCAGCGCGTACAAGGTGCCCATCCGGATCGCCGCCAGTTGGTCCGCCCCGAGCCGTGGCGGCGTCGCCCGGTGGATAGCCGGTGCCAGGGTGGCGCCACCCGGACCCTGGTCATGGGCGCGCAACTCGAGATGGCCGCCGTGCCCGTGGTGGTGGCCGCTGACCGTTTCGTGCTGGTCCTCGTGGGCCGCCTCCGCCGATCCGGCCGCCGCTGTCGTGGACGTGATGTCGGTGATGGCCGCGATGTGGTCCCAGTCGATGCCGTGGCGGATCCCCAGGGCGAGGCCCGTGAGCAGGACGCCGATGCCGGCAGGGGAGGTGGTGACCTGGGCGATGAGATCGAGCACGTGAGCCTCTTCTGGGTCGGGTCCGGGATGGAGCGTACCGCGGATGGGTCGGTTATCGCAACACATCGCATCTGCGGCCCGTCGCGGTCACTCGCCTATACTTTCGCGCGATGCGCGCGATCGGATCTGTTCCTTCGTCCGGCCCCGTCCGACCCGGCACCCTCGCGCCCGGTGGCGGCCCGTGGGCGGGCCTGCCGGACCGGCTGCGCGCGCGCGGCCTGCGCTGGACGCCCCAACGTCGCGTGCTGGTCGAGGTCCTGGCCGCGACGGATGGCCACGTGACGGGCGCGGAGCTCATCGAGCGCTGCAGAGCCCTTGACCCGGGCACCATCCCGTCGACGGTGTATCGCACCCTCGATGTCCTCGAGGAACTCGGCGTGCTCCGCCACAGCCACGGCGCCGACGGCCGCGAGGAGTTCCACGTCCTGCCGCTCGTGGAACATGGTCACCTCTATTGCCGGCAGTGCGGGTCCGCCGTCGAGGTCGCCGCCGATGACCCGTCCGTCGTGGCGGCTGCCGCGGCGTTCGATGCCGATCGTGGATTCGAGATCGATATCTCGCACCTGTCGCTCATCGGGCGCTGCGCCGCCTGCCGCGGCGCGTCGCCCCTCGACGGACACGTCTGACCGCGAGCCGATGGCCATCCTGCCGATCGTCCAGCTGGGCGACCCCATCCTGCGCACACCGGCCATCGAGGTGCAGCGGTTCGACCGCACCCTTGGGCACCTGCTCGACGACATGACCGAGACGATGCGTGACGCGCCTGGCGTCGGGCTGGCGGCCAACCAGGTCGGGCGGCCCGAGCGAGTGTGCGTCATCGAGGTCGGCGGCCGGCACATCGAGCTCGTGAATCCGGAACTGCTGCGCGTCGATGGGACCCAGACCGATCTGGAGGGCTGCCTGTCCGTGGCCGGCTTCTACGCCCCGACGACGCGGGCCGATCACGCGGTGGTCCGCGGCCTGGATCGACGTGGGCGCGTGGTCCGAGTGGCGGGTCGCGGATTCCTGGCCCGCGCGCTCCAGCACGAGTTGGACCACCTGGACGGCCGGATCTACGTGGACCACCTAGACTCGATAGCCGACCTGCAGCGGGTCGACGAGGACGGTGACCTCGTCGATGTCTGACCGTCGGCCCGACCGAAACGGGCCGAACGGCCCTGCGGGGACCAGGGTCCAACGTGCGTCCATGAGGACGCGGCACGACCGGCCGTCCCGAGCGCCCGGTCGTGCCTCCCGATGTCAGGAGCCTCGCCACCGATGACCGTCGCTACCGTCGAGTTGTTCTACGGCCTGCTGGCGCTCGTCGCGTTCGCCTTGGTCGTGGCACTCAATGGGCTACGGGGCCTTGCCCGCCTGAACGACGGCCTCCGCGGTACCTGGGACGGGGTGGCCCGGGCGATCGCGCCGAACGCTCTCGGGATGGCCTGGTTCGTCGCGGTCCTGGCGACGGCCGGGAGCCTGTACTTCAGCGAGGTCGCGAATTTCGAACCGTGCACCCTGTGCTGGTACCAGCGCATCGCGATGTACCCGCTCGTGATCGTGCTTGGCATCGCCGCCGCCCGACGGGAACGCGCCGGGGCGGTCTACGCCGCGGTACTGGCCGCGATGGGTGCGTTGATCTCGCTGTATCACATCGTGCTGGAGTGGTTCCCCGCGCTCGACAGCGGCGCCTGCGATCCGGACAACCCGTGCACCCTCCTGTGGTTCCGGGTATTCGGTTTCATCAGCCTGCCGACCCTCGCCCTGGCGGCCTTCCTGCTCATCCTGACCCTGACGACGATCCGCGCCGCGCACGACGAGGACGCCGACACGACGCCCCGGAGGACCTCATGACCCAGCGATCCCGCGATTCCCGCCGAGATGCTGCGCGCTCGCGCGAAGGCACTCGGCGTCCTGGATGGCTGCTCCCCGGCCTGGGTGCGCTGGTCGTCGTCGCGGCCGCGCTGGTGGCCGTCGCCCTGTCCGGCTCCGGCGATGGCGGGTCATCGGCCCTCCCGACGGACCTGCCGGGCGCGTCCGCCGTCGCGTCGGACTCGACGGCGCCCGGGACTGACCCAGTCATCAGCGGCGCGGCGTTGCCGGTCTACGGCGACCCCGCCGCCGACCCCGCGGTCGGGCAGGCGATCCCGACCGTGACCGCGGCCGGCGGCTCGATCGCGCTGGACGGCCGCGCCAAGATCCTCGTGTTCCTGGCCCACTGGTGCTCGCATTGTCAGGCCGAGGTACCGGTCGTGCAGGCCTGGCTGGACGCCGGCGGCCTGCCGGAGGATGTGGACCTGGTGTCGGTCTCCACGGCGATCGACCCGAACCGGCCGAACTACCCGCCCGAAGCCTGGCTGGCGCGTGAGGGCTGGACCTCGCCGGTCATCGTCGATCCGGCAAACACCGTGGCGGATGCGTTCGGCCTGTCGGCGTTCCCGTACTTCGTGTTCGTCCATGCCGATGGGACGGTCGGGGCCCGCGCGACGGGCGAACTCGCGATCGCGGACCTGGAAGCCATCGTCGATGGGCTCAGGCGGTCTCGCTGACCGTCGCGACAGGCCAAACCGCTACGACCCGGCGGTGGGAACACCCATGATGTTGAAGCCGCCATCGACGTACAGGACCTCGCCGGTCACGGCACTCGACAGATCCGACGCGAGGTACACCGCGCTCTTGCCGACGTCCTCGATCGCGATATGGGCCCGCAGCGGAGCGACCTGGTCGAAGTCTCGGTACAGGTCCTTGAAGCCCGCGATTCCGGCCGCGGCCAGCGTCCGGATCGGCCCGGCACTGATGGCGTTCACGCGCACCCCATGCCGTCCCAGGTCGGCGGCGAGGTAGCGGACGCTTGCCTCCAGGGCGGCCTTGGCCACGCCCATGACGTTGTAGTTCGCGACGACCTTCTCCGCGCCGTAGTAGGTCAGGGTCACGATCGACGAGCCTTGCCGGAGATACGGCCGCGCGCCGTGGGCGAGTGCCACCAGCGAATACGCCGACACGTCCATGGCCAGGGCGAACCCGTCGCGCGAAGTGTCCACGAACGCGCCGGACAGGTCCTCGCGCTTGGCGAACGCCAGGGCGTGGACCAGGATGTCCACCCGGTCGTGGGTCTCACCCCAGCGCGCGAAGACCCGCGCGATGTCCTTGTCGGACTGGACATCGCACGGCTCCACGAACGTAGAACCCAGGGACGTAGCCAGCGGGCGGACGCGCTTCTCGATCAGGCTCTCCATCGACGAGAACCCGACCTCGGCCCCCGCGGCGTGCAGGGCCTGGGCGATCCCCCACGCGATCGAGTGGTCGTTCGCGACCCCGAAGATCAGCGCCGTCCGGCCGTCGAGCAGACCCATTCGCATGCACCTCAGCAGGGGCTCGCCGCGCGGCGCGGCCCGTGGCAGCCTACCATCGGGCCATGCCCGTCACCGACCTCGACCGACTGCGCGCTGCCCTTGCCGGGGTGCGGGCACTCCTGCTTGATCTGGACGGCGTGATCGTCGTCGCGGGGGAGCTCGTTCCAGGAGCCGCGGCGGCGATCGCCGGGCTGGAGGCTCGCCGGGTGCCCTACCAGATCGTGACCAATACCTCGGCTGTCAGCCGCGAGACGTTGTCGCGCTACGTCCACCGCCTGGGCTCGGCGATCCCCGCGGAGCGCTTCCAGTCCGCCCTCTCAGCGTCAGCGGCGTGGACCGCCCGCGTGTTTCCCGATGGCCCGCTGTACGTCCTGGCGTCCGAGGACGCTCGACGCGAGTTCGCCGGCCAGCGACTGCTGTCCCATGAGGAGGCCAGTGCCCCGGGTGCCACCGCGGCGGCCGTCATCGTCGGCGACTCACCGGAAGAGGCGACCTTCGAGAACCTGAATCGCGCGTTCCGGCTCGTCCGCGGCGGGGCGCGCCTCGTCGGCATGCACCGCAACCCATGGTGGCTGACCGCCGAGGGTCCCACGCTTGACTCCGGCGCCTACGTGGTCGGCCTCGAGTTCGCCGCGGAGGTGCGCGCGACGATCGTCGGCAAGCCGGCCGCGACCTTCTTTTCGACGGGCCTCGCCCTGTTGCGCCGGCAGGTCGGCCGCGATCTGGCTCGCAGCGAGGTGGCGATGGTCGGCGACGACGTGCGGACCGACATCCGTGCTGCCCAGCGCAGCGGCATGCGGGGCATCTTCGTCCTGTCCGGCAAGCACGGGCCTGCGGACGTCGAGGCGGCGGCGGCCGAGCGGAGCGGCCGTCGACCGGACGCCGTGGCCGCCGACCTGCGCGAGGTCGTGACCGCGCTGGGCGTCGCGCTAGACTGAACGCAACGCTCCGGGCGGGGCACCGCCCACCCATCCGATCGATGCCGCTCAGCACGAGGGACCCCCGACCATGACCTCCGAGGCCAAGCCGCGGATCAAGATCACCTACGCCACGCTCAAGGCCGACAACGAGGACCTGCACACCGGCTTCGAGGAGGCCGCCCGTCGGGTCCGTGCCAGCCTCGGCGAGCACCATCGCAACCACATCGACGGCGCGTGGGTGGACGGCGACGGGACGTTCGAGGTCCGTTCGCCGATCGATCGCGACATCGTGCTCGGCACGTTCGCGCGTGGGACCGCCGCGGACGTGGATCGGGCGGTCGCCGCCGCGCGAGCCGCCCAGCCGGCGTGGGCCGCGACGCCATGGCGGGAACGCCTGGCCATCCTGCGGCGGGCTGCAGAGCACATCAGCGACCACCTGATGGACGACTCGGCGATCATGAGCTACGAGGTCGGGAAGAACCGGATCGAGGCGCTCGGCGAGGTCGAAGAGTCGGCCGACCTCATCCGCTACTACTGCCAGACGATGGAGGACAACGCCGGCTACGACCACCCGCTCGACAACCTGGGCGATGCGGCGGTGCATACCCGCTCGATCCTGCGGCCGCACGGCGTCTTCGCCGTCGTCTCCCCGTTCAACTTCCCGATGGCCCTCGCGACCGGCCCCACGAGCGCCGCGATGATGGCCGGTAACACGGTCGTCTTCAAGCCGTCGTCGGCGTCGCCGCTGTCGGCCGTCAAGCTCATGGAGGCCTACCTCGCGGCCGGCGTCCCGGCAGGCGTCGTCAACATGGTCATGGGTCCCGGCGAGACGGTCGGGCAGGCGATCCAGGATCACCCGGGCATCGACGGCATCGTGTTCACCGGCTCGTACGACGTCGGGATGCGCCTGTTCCACGCCTTCAGCAAGCAGTGGCCGCGCCCGTGCATCGTCGAGATGGGCGGCAAGAACCCGGCCATCGTGACCCGTCATGCCGACCTCGACGAGGCGGCCGAGGGGATCATGCGCGCCTCGTTCGGGTTCGGCGGGCAGAAGTGCTCGGCCAACTCGCGCGTGTACGTCGAGCGAGCCGTCCACGACGATCTCATCGCGAAGCTCGTCGAGAAGACCGAGGGCATCGTCATCGGCGATCCAGTGCTCCGCGCCAACTGGCTGGGCCCGGTGATCGACGAGCGCGCCGTCCAACGTCACCAGACGGCCGTGGCCGATGCCCGCCGCGACGGGACGGTCTTCACCGGCGGTGAGCACCTGACCGACGGCGACCTGGCGCGCGGGTTCTACGTGGAGCCCACCGTGGTCGGCGGCCTGCCGGCGAGCCATCGCCTGTTCCGCGACGAGCTGTTCGCGCCGCTCACCGCGGTGTGCGCCGTGGACTCGCTCGACGAGGCGCTGACGCTGGCCAACGATTCGGTCTACGGGTTGACGGCCGGCGTGTACAGCGAGGACCCTGGGGAGGTCCAGCACTTCCTGGACCGCATCCAGGCGGGCGTCCTGTACGTCAACCGGCGGGCCGGCGCGACGACCGGTGCGTGGCCGGGTGTCCAGGCCTTCGGCGGCTGGAAGGGGAGCGGTTCGACCGGCAAGGCCGCCCTGTCGATGTACTACGTCGCGCAGTTCCTGCGTGAGCAGAGCCACACCGTGGTGGACTGACCGTCGGGCCATGACCGACGGCGAGGAGCCGATCGGATCGACCGGGTCGCTGGAGAGCACCGGCGACCTAGGGTCACAGCCGGCGCTCGTGCGGATGGCGCTCCGGATCAGCCGCCTTGGGGCCTGGCAGGTGGACGTGGGGACCCGGGCGATGGCCTGGTCGGACGAGGTCCGGGCCATCCACGGGGTCCCGCCAGGGATCACGCCGACCCTCGATGAGGCGATGGCGTTCTACGCGTCGGACGATCGATCCACGATCTACGCGGCGTTTGCCCGGTGCGTCGAGGCAGGCACACCGTTCGACCTCGAACTGCGGATCATCACCGCCAGCGGTCCGGTGGTGTGGGTCCGGGCGATCGGTGAGGCGGTCCGCGACGAGACGGGGGCCATCACCCGCATCCAGGGCGCGTTCCAGGACATCTCGGCCCAGAAGGAGGCCGAGCATCGCGAACGGACGCTGACCGATCGGCTGACCTCCACGCTCGGCGCGATGTCGGATGCGTTCTTCACACTGGATCGGTCATGGCGATTCTCGTTCGTGAACGACGCCGCTGAAGAGCTCCTCCTTCGGTCAAGAGAGGCTCTCATCGGAACGAACATCTGGGAGGCATTCCCCGAAGCGGCCGGAACGATCAGCGAGACTGCCTATCGTCGAGCCATGGATGAGCGCCTCCCGAGTCGATTCGAGGCGCACTACCCACCGCTCAACGAGTGGTTCGAGGCCAGCGCCTACCCCGCGATCGAGGGGATCGCGGTGTACTTCCGGTCGATCACCGACCGCGTCCAGGCCGACGTCGCGCTCCGCGAGAGCGAGGAGCGCTTCCGGCTGCTCTCGCAGGCCACCAGTGACGCCATCTGGGACTGGGACCTGGTTACCGATTCTCTGTGGTGGAGTGACGGGATGGAGAGCCTGTTCGGCCACCGACGGGTCGACCTTCCGGCCGACAGTTCGTCGTGGTCCTCGCAGATCCACCCCGACGATCGGGGGGCCGTGCTGGCCAGCATCCGCGCGGTCATCGACGGCGATGGCACCGACTGGGAGGCGGACTATCGGTTCCAGCGCCGCGATGGGTCGTACGCGCGGGTGGTCGACACGGGCTACGTCATTCGTGACGCCGACGGCCGGTCCGTGCGGATGATCGGCGGCATGTCAGACATCACCGAGCGGCACCGCCTCGAGGCGGAGTTGCAGCAGGCGCAGCGACTGGAGGCCATCGGCCAGTTGGTCGGTGGGGTCGCGCATGACTTCAACAACCTGCTGACGGTGATCATCGGCAACAGCGAGCTGTTGGCGATGGATCTCGCCGGCGAACCGGATCGCCAGAGCCTCGCCACGACCGTCCTGTCAGCCGCGCAGCGCGCGGCCGAACTCACCCAGCGGCTGTTGGCCTTCGCCCGACGACAGGCGCTCGCGCCGCGCGCCGTCGACGTCCACCGGCTCATCGACGAGATGGATAGTCTCCTGCGTCGCACCCTCGGCGAGCAGGTCGAGATCGGGATCGTGGCCCGTCCCGGCCTGTGGTCGGCGCTCGTGGATCCCGCACAGCTCGAGGGCGCGATCCTCAACCTGGCGATCAATGCCCGGGACGCGATGGAAGCCGGTGGTCGACTGACCATCGAAACCGCCAACGTGGTCGTCGATGAGGCGAGTGCAGAGCAGCATGTCGACGCGTCCCCCGGATCGTTCGTCGTCATCGCGGTATCGGACACGGGATCCGGGATCGCGCCCGAGCACATCGGGCAGGTCTTCGACCCATTCTTCACGACCAAGCCTGCCGGGCGTGGTACGGGGCTGGGTCTGAGCATGGTCTATGGCTTCGTCAAGCAATCGGGTGGGCACGCCAGGATCTACTCGGAGGTCGGCCACGGGACCACGGTCCGCCTCTACCTGCCGCGAGCCAGCGACGAGGAGGAGGTACCGGAGAGGGTCACCACCGATGCCGTCCGGGGCGGGAACGAGACCGTCTTGCTGGTCGAGGACGACCACCTCGTCCGCTCGTATGCCACCGAGTCGCTGATGGCCCTTGGTTACCGCGTGGTGGCGGCCGCCAACGGACCCGAGGCCCTGGGGCGGCTCCGCGAGCACGACGACATCGCCTTGCTGTTCACCGACGTGATCATGCCCGGCGGGATGAACGGCCGCCAGTTGGCCGATGCCATCCTCGCCACCAGGCCGGCGACCCGCGTCCTGTTCACGTCAGGCTACGCGGAGGATGCCATCGTGCACCACGGACGTCTGGATGCGGGGGTGCGCTTGCTGGCCAAGCCGTATCGACGTGCCGACCTCGCCCGCGCTGTCAGGTCGGCCCTCGACGGATGACCTGCCCCTAGACGGCCATCACTCGATCTCGCCCGGCGCGCTTCGCCGCGAGCAGCGCGCTGTCAGCCGCGCGGAAGACGGCCTTGCCGTCCAGCTCGTCGCCCAATAGAGAGGCGACCCCGGCCGAGACGGTGATCATGACCGGTGGCCCGTCGGCTCCAGATCCGTCCGCGGCGGCCACGGCCTCGCGGATTCGCTCGGCCACGACCACGGCCTCCTCGGTCGATGTGCACGGTGAGATGACCACGAACTCCTCGCCGCCGTAGCGCGCGACGACGTCGCCGTTGCGCACCGAGTCCGCCATCGCCCGGGCGACCCGCCGCAGGACGGCGTCACCGGCGGAGTGGCCGTGTTCGTTGTTGACCGCGGAGAACCGGTCCAGGTCCAGGACGATCAGACTCAATGGAGAGCCCGTTCGCCGAGCGGTCGCAAAGGCCGTTTCCACCGCCTCGTCGAAGAAGCGTCGGTTGAGGAGGCCGGTCAAGGGGTCGCGCACGGCGGCGTCGGACACCGTCGCGTGGCGGTCGGCGTTGTGCAGCGCGACGCCGATCTGGGTGACGAGCAGATCGCCGATCAGGCGATCGAGCTCGCTGAACGGCGGTTCGTCGGCGGGCCGGTTGGCGACGAGGATCGCCACGACCTCGTCCGCGACCCGGATCGGCAGCGCCATGGTCGATGTCGCGACCGTCCCCCCTGGCTGGATCGGCCCGGGGACCATGGCCCGCACGACGGGCACGCCCTGGGCGATGGCCGCAAGGGCTTCGGTATCACCACGCTCGAGTGCCCGCGATCGCCACGTGCCGTCCCCGGGGTCCGATGAGTCGCCCTCCAGCCGAAAGGTCCCGTCCCGGCCACGGCCGGCCACGAAGACGCGATCGGCGCGCAAAAGGTCGACGGCCGCGTCGACGACGGCACCGACGGTGCGCCGTCGATCCAGGTCGGAGAGCAGACCCCGACTGACGACCAGGACGCGTTCGATGGCGTGCAGCCGGGCACGCCGCTCCTCGTCGAGGCGAGCAGAGCGCAGCGAGGCGGCGATGGACCGGCCGAGCATCTCCGCCACGGCCACGTGGGCCGTGCCCAACGGGTACCGGAGCGTGCCCTCGAAGTTGATCACGCCCAACAGTTCCTCGCCGTGGACGATCGGCACGGCGACCTCGTTGCGGACGTCGTCGCGCGCGGCGCGATAGTCGGGGTCCTGGAGCACATCCGGCACGAACTGCGTCTGCCGGGTGCTGGCTGCGCGTCCGATCACGCCCCGCCCGAGATCGATGACGTGGAACGGTGAGTGGTAACCCGCGACCCCGACCATGGTCAGGCGACGCTCGCCCTCCGGCAGGTAGATCGAGACCAGCGCGATATCGAAGGCGGTCGAGACATCGTCCACGACGGTCTGGATGACCTCGCGGACCGGCCGCGACCCATCGAACCGCCGGACGATCCGTTCGAGCACCTCGAGGTCGTCGAAGCGACGCCGAAGTCGCGCCGCCAGGCGCGCAGCGCGATCCTCGGCGGCGGTCGCGATGCGGACGACGACGAACATCCCGGTCGTGGCCAGGTACACCACCGCGGACCCGACCAGGAACTCGTCGCGGACCACATCCGTGCCATTGGGGACGATGAACTCGTGGCCGATCCACACGCCGATCGTCGAGCCGATCATGATCGCCAGGGCGAGAGGATAGCCCGGCGTGACCGCCGCAAAGGTCAGGGCCAGCCAGGCGAGTGTGGCGGCCGACGGGGTCGCCAGCGTAACGACGTCGATCGACCCGGCACTGAACATCCCGACGATGACCACGGCAGGCCCCAGGCCGAGGCGGATCCTCCGGTTCGCCATCAGCCCCGCAGCTCGTCCCGACCAGGCGAGCGCGATCAGGGCCGCAGCCAGCGGGGCTGCCGTGAGGAGCGCACGATCGAAGCCATGCTCCGCCGGGTCGAGGGCCTTGCCGAGGAACCCGAGGACCGCCATGGCCAGGACGGTGATGGCGGCCCAGCGCAGTTCGGCGACAGCGCGGTCGCGCATCCAGAGGGACTCAGCGAGGCGGACTGCGAACCGTCGCAGGCCCATGGACCTTAGGCCCAGATCCGCCATCGCCTGCGCGGGATCGACCACGCGGGGACCGATACTGGTCGACATGGGCGCACGCTACGTCGTTCACATGGCGGTCGGACCCACCCAACAGGACTACGCCGTACCACCCGACGGTCGTAACGGGCTGGCGACCAGAGGCCTCTGCTAGACTTCCGCGGCTATCCAGTCTGCATAGTCCCTATGCATCGAGCAGCCGTCTGAGGTGTCCCTTGTCCACGGTCACGCGCGACTCCGGACTCGCCGGAGATCGACCCGTTCCGCACATCGTCACGGAGCTTCCTGGGCCCAAGGCGCGGGCCCACGTCGCGTTCGACGAGACGTGGACGTCGCCGAGCCTGCCGCGCGCGTATCCGATCGTGCCCGTTCGCGGTCAGGGCCTCGTCGTCGAGGACATCGACGGCAACCTCTTCCTGGACTTCGCCGCGGGCATCGCGGTCAATTCCACCGGTCATTCGCACCCCCAGGTCGTGGCGGCGATCAAGGAGCAGGCGGCGGAGCTGATCCACTTTTCCGCATCCGACTTCTACCTGCCGATCTACCCCGAGGTCTGCCGGCGCCTGGCCGAGCTTGCGCCGATCGAGGGCCGCGCCCGGACCTACCTCGGCAACTCCGGGGCGGAAGTCGTGGAAGCATCCATCAAGCTTGCCCGCTACGCGACGCATCGCCCGTATATCGTCGCGTTCCTGGGCGCCTTCCACGGCCGGACCTATGGGGCTGTTTCGTTGACCGCGTCCAAGGCCAAGTACCACGCCGGATTCGGGCCGTTGCTGCCGGGCGTGTTCCACGCGCCGTACGGTCGCGTCGAGGACCTGCGCTGGTTCGATGAGGTCCTGTTCGACAAGCTCGCGCCCGCCAGCGAAGTGGCCGCGATCATCGTTGAGCCGATCCAGGGCGAGGGCGGTTACCTCGTCCCGGAGGACGGCTTCCTGCAGGGCCTGCGCGACATCTGCGATCGCCACGGCATCCTGCTCATCGCCGATGAGATCCAATCCGGTGCCGGGCGCACCGGGAAGATGTGGGCCGTCGAGCACTGGGGCGTGAAGCCCGACATCCTGCTGACCGCCAAGGGCATCGCCTCGGGCATGCCGCTGGGCGCGATGGTCGCGCGGGCAGAGCTGCTGGAGGCCTGGGGTCCGGGAGCCCACGGCTCCACGTATGGCGGCAACCCGGTGGCCTGTGCCGCGGCGCTCGCGACGATCGACCTGCTCGACGGCGGCCTCGTGGCCAACGCCGCTGCGCGCGGTGCGCAGGCGCTCGCCGGCCTGCGGCCGCTCGTGGAGCGCTTCGACGGACTGATCGCCGACGTCCGCGGTCGGGGCCTGATGCTGGGCGTGGAATTCGATACGGCCGAACACGCCGAGGAGGTCCAGTGGGCCTGCTTCGAGCGCGGTCTGCTGGTCCTGGAGTGCGGCAAGTCGAGCGTGCGGATGTCGCCCGCGCTGACCGTCTCGGAGGCGGAGATGGTCACTGCGCTGCGGATCTTCGCGCAGGCCGTCGCGCGGGTCGCCGGGCATGGCGCCGAGGTCCTGGCCGAGGTCGTCCAGGCTGAAGCCCTGCACGAGGTCGAGGCGGCGGGCTGAGCGGTGGGCTGTCCGCGCCCCGACGAACGGCCCGTCGTTTCCACCAGTACCGTATCTGCGATGAACCTCTCCTGGTGTCCCGTCGAAACGACATCCTGGTGTCGTTCCTGCGTCGGATCGTGCGCATTCGTCGCCGGCGCGGTCCTGACCGGAACTTGTCGCGCCGCGTCAGGCCCAGCTGATCGGAGCCGCGCATGAGCGGGCCGTCGAAGGTGGCCTCGATGCGCGACGCGATCGCCGCGCTCGTCCGCGATGGCGACACCGTCGCCATCGAGGGATTCACCCACCTCATCAGCTTCGCGGCCGGCCACGAGATCATCCGCCAGCGCAAACGCGACCTGACCCTGGCCCGCCTCACGCCGGACGTGATCTACGACCAGATGATCGCCGGCGGTGTGGCCAGCAAGCTCGTCTTCAGCTGGCTCGGCAACCCGGGCGTCGGTGGCCTTGGCGCGATCCGCCGGCGCATCGAGGGGGACCTCCCGGACGAGCCCCTGGAGGTCGAGGAGTACAGCCACTTCGGGATGGTCGGGCGCTACACCGCGGGTGCCATGAATCTACCGTTCTTCCCGCTGCGCTCGTACTTCGAGACGGACCTGCCGGTCGCCAACCCGCTCATCCGGCCGATCCGTTCGCCGTACGGCGAGGAGACGATCTACGCCGTCCCACCGCTCAAACCGGACGTGACGATCGTCCACGCCCAGCGCGCCACGGCCAGCGGCGACACCCAGGTGTGGGGCTTGCTCGGCTGCCAGAAGGAGGCGGCATTCGCCGCCGACCGGGTCATCGTCGTGGTCGAGGAGCTGGTTGGCGAGGCGGTCGTCCGGGCCGACCCGAACCGGACGATCATCCCGGGGCTGATCGTCGACGCGGTCGTGGTGGAGCCCTGGGGGGCTCATCCGTCGTACGTCCAGGGCGCCTATGACCGAGACAATCGCTTTTATCTCGACTGGGACCCGATCACCCGCGACGAAGACGCCGTACAGGCATGGCTGCGCGCGTGGGTCTACGACCTCGACGGCCGGGCCGCCTATCTCGACAAGCTCGGCTCGGAGCGGATGGCGACTCTGCGTCCGTCCGCTTCCGCCCCGTCAGGCAGCGTGGACTACGGGGAGTACAGATGATGTCGACGGACTGCAACGCCATCGTCCAGTGGCCCCGGCGGCCGGCAGATCCCGCGATGGTCGTTGCCACCTCGCGGGGCGCGCGGACGACCGATGCGTCGCCCACGTGTGCATGGGCTGACCATATCGACCAACGAGGCGCCGCCTCGGGTCGGGAGGCTGGTCGTGTCATGCACACCGCGCCATCAGCGAGCGTAGCCGGATGACCGGTCCGGGCACTGAACCACCCACCTTCACCAGGTCCGAGATGATGATCGTGGCGGCGGCCCGTGCCCTGGAAGGCCAGCGCGTCTGTTTCGTGGGCGTCGGCCTGCCCAACATCGCGGTCAACCTCGCCCAGCGGACCGTGGCCCCGGCACTCGAGATGGTCTACGAAGCGGGCGTCTTCGGAGCCCGGCCGCAGCGCCTGCCGCTGAGCATCGGCGACCCCACGATCGTGACCGGGTCCACGGCCGTGGTCAGCATGTTCGAGCTGTTCGGGTACTACCTGCAGGGCGGGCTCATCGATGTCGGCTTCCTTGGTGCCGCCCAGATCGATCGGTTCGGGAACATCAACACCACGGTCATCGGCGACTACGAGCATCCGACGACGCGCCTGCCGGGGAGCGGGGGAGCGTGTGAGATCGCGATCAACGCCCGCCAGGTGTTCGTGATCATGCGCCAGAGCGCACGCTCGTTCGTGGAACGCATCGACTTTCGGACGTCGCCAGGGAACCTGGGTGGCGCGGAGCAGGCCGAGCGCATCCGGCGTGAGGGTGGCTGGCTGGGCCGCGGGCCGTCCGTGGTCGTAACGGACCTCGGCATCTACCACTTCGACGAGGCCGGGGAGATGCGCCTGGACTCCCTTCACCCGGGCGCGACCCTTGAGGCGGTCCGCGCCACGATCGGCTGGGAGATCAAGGTCGCCGAGTCGGTGGCGTCCACGCCGCCGCCGACGGCCGATGAGTTGCGCCTGGTCCGCGAGGAACTCGATCCCGGCGGCGCGTACACACGCTAGCGCCACCACCGGAGGGCGTGGCCGTACCACCGGCCGGGATGGCCCCGGACCGTTGACGGGCTGCTTCCCGGCACCTCGTCCATCACGATCGGGGCGATGGATGGATCCGCAGCGCGCGCCCTGACCCCGGACCGACTCGTCATCCGCTACCTCGATGGCTCGACCACCGCTTCGCCGGTCACCGCCGGCCTTCGCGCCGTCGTCCCAGCGGGCGTGCCGACGTCGCGACTGCTGGCTGCCCTCTCGACGGCGCTGGACCTGACCGAGGGCCAGTTGCCGGGACACGCCCTGCGGACCGCTTACCTGGCGATGCGTGCGGCGGACACGCTGGGACTCCCGTCACGCGACCGGGCCACGCTCTTCTATGCGGCGTTCCTCAAGGACGCCGGATGCTCATCCAACGCCGCCGCGGTCAGTCGGATCTTCGGCGGCGACGACATCGCGCTCAAGGGTCAGCACGGGACGGTCGGCCGCTCAGTGCTGGACTACGCGGCCTTCACCATTCGCAATCTGCCGACGAGCGAGCCGTTGCCGTTGAGACTGCGGCGCCTCATCCGAATCGGGTTGAGCGGTCGCCAGGAACTCCGGGCCGTCGAACAGCTGCGCTGTGAGCGCGGCGCGTCGATCGCCCGCAAGGCGGGCTTCAGCGCCGAGGTCGGGGCCGCGATCCACGATGTCCATGAACACTGGGACGGGCGCGGCCAGCCACGTGGCGCGACGCGCGAGGCCATCGATCCCGGGGCACGGATCATCGCCGCATCCGCCGGGCTGGACGTCTTCGTATCGGTCCGCGGCCGCGCGGAGGCCCTGAGCGTCCTCTCGGCCCGACGTGGCACGTGGTACGACCCAGACGTGGTCGATGCCTTGCTGGATCTGGCGACGCGGGGTCTCTTTGACGACCTGGACGCGCCGGACCTCATCGGCCGGACCATGGATCTGGAGCCCGACGAGCGGGTCGATGTCGCCGCGGACGCTGATGTCGACCGGCTGGCGGGGGCGTTCGCCGACATCGTCGACGCCAAGAGTCCGTTCACGGGCGCGCACTCGCAGCGTGTCGGCAACGTGGCGGAGCGGATCGCGCGGCGCCTCGGGCTGTCCGAGCAGGGCGTCGTGGACGTGCGTCGGGCAGGACTGCTCCACGATCTGGGCAAGCTTGGCGTCCCGAACCAGATCCTGGACAAGCCGTCACGCCTCGAACCGGCCGAGTTCGAGGTCATCAAGCGCCACCCGGAATTGACCATGCGCATCCTCGAGCCGGTTCCGGCCTTCACTCGGGTCGCGGAACTGGCCGCGTGTCACCACGAACGGCTGGACGGTCGGGGCTACTTTCGCGGCCTGACGGCACCGGAACTGTCCATCGGGGCGCGCATCGTGGCCGTGGCGGACGTCTATGAAGCGCTGACCGCGGACCGTCCCTATCGAGCGGCGATGCCGACCGAAGCCGCCGTGGCGATCCTGCGTGAAGAAGCCGGCGAGCATCTTGCGGGAGACGTCGTCGAGACGCTGGCCGCGATCCTCGACTAGGGCTTCGTCAGGACGGGCCGCGCACCACGACCACCGGGCATGGTGCGTGGCGCACCACGTGATCCGACACGCTGCCGAACAGCGACCGGTTCACGCCGTGGCGTCCATGGGTGCCGAGCACGATGAGATCGACGTGCTCCGCGGCGGCGGCATCGACGATCGCCTCTCCCGGAGGTCCCTCCCAGACGAGGAAGGCCGTCTTGACGCCGGCGTCCTGCGATCGCGCCACGAGTCGCTGGGCGGAATCCTCGCGCTCTGCACGGACCTGGTCGATCCGGGTGCGGAATCGACCGCTGGGCAGCCGGAGCGTCCGCGGATCGATGATGCTCACCGCGATGAGCCGGGCGCGCAGGCTGGCCGCGAGGCGGATCGCCTCATCCTCCGCCGGAGTCGAGGTGGATGACAGGTCGGTCGCCAGCAACACCGAGGTGATCGGCGTCACGACGAATCCGGGAGTCGGGATCGAGTGGGCAAGGGCCATGCCAGCGATGATGCCCCCCCGCGTCGCACTGGACCTAGTGACTAGCGGCCCGCGGTCGGGGGCCATCGGTCACGTGAGTGCGGGCAATCTTGGTACGCTGCTCGCGCATGGAGACCGGCGACAGCGCTCTCGATCAGGCGATCGAGACGATCGAGGCGCTCGACGAGGCGACGCGAGCGATCACCGAGGTCCTGGACCTGGAGACCGTCCTCCAGCTCATCGTCGACCGGGTCGCAGCCCTCGCCGACGCTCGCTACGCCGCGCTGGGCATCGCCGACGCCAACGACCGCATCGAGCGGTTCATCACGACGGGGCTCACCTTGGAGCAGCGCTCGGCCATCGGTCACCTGCCGGTCGGGCGCGGCCTGCTGGGGCTCATCATCCGCGAGGGTCGGTCGTATCGGATCCCGGAGATCGCGGCGCACCCCGACTCCTCCGGTTTCCCGGCGCATCACCCGCCCATGCGATCGCTGCTCGGTGTGCCGATCAAGGTCAGCGGGCGCCCGGTCGGCAACCTCTATCTCACTGATAAGCAGGGGGCGGCGGAGTTCAGCGCCGCGGATCAGCGGATCGTGGAGTTGTTCGCCCGGCACGCCGGGATCGCGATCGAGAACGCCAGGCTGCACGACCGACTGGGCGCGTTGCGCGTCGTCGCCGAGCGCGAGCGGATCGGACGCGATCTGCACGATGGCGTCATCCAGGGCCTGTACGCCGTCGGCCTGTCACTGGAGGACGTGGAGCGACTCGTGGCCGAGTCGCCGGCCGAGGCCGTGGCCCGGGTCGATGCCGCGATCGATGCCATCCATCGATCGATCGCCGACATCCGGGAGCTCGTCATCGGGCTTCGGCCATCGATGACCGGGGCCGGCCTGGCATCCGGGATCGCCGCGCTGGCCGATGGGACGCGATTGACCACGACGCTCGATGTCGAGACCCGGATCCTGGCGTCCTCCGCTGACCTCTCGGTGATCGACGACGAAGCCCGTCATGAATTGCTGCATGTCGTCCGTGAGGCGCTCAGCAACGTCGCTCGCCATGCCCGCGCGAGCCGAGTGGAGGTGGAGGTCACCCGCGTCGATGAGGGGCTGCGTCTGGAGATCAACGACAACGGCATCGGGTTCGACCCTGCAGCCCTGGCCGAAGGCGGGCATCATGGGCTCGTGAACCTGCGCGAGCGCGCGGCCGCCGCCGGCGGTCGACTCGAGGTCGACAGTCAGTCCGGCCGCGGATCGCGGCTGGTCATCACCATCCCCTTCGAAGCCGAGGCTCCGCTACCGTGACCGACCCGACGCCCAACCCGGTCATGCGGCTGCTGATCGTGGACGACCACGAGGTCGTCCGCCAGGGACTGGTCGCTCTGCTCGATCGACGCGAGGGCTTCCAGGTGGTCGCCGAGGCCGGAACGGTCGCGGAGGCGATCGACGCGGCCCGACGGTTCCAGCCCGATATCGTCGTCATGGACGTGCGGCTCCCCGATGGCAGCGGCGTGGAGGCCTGTCGCGAGATCCGCGCCGAGCTCCCAGAGACGCGGGTCGTGATGCTGACCTCGTATCCGGACGAGGAGGCGGTCCTGTCGGCCATCGTCGCGGGCGCGTCCGGCTACCTCCTCAAGCAGGTCCGCGCGCGGGACCTCGTCGCGGCCCTGGAGACGGTCGGCCGTGGTGGGTCGCTATTGGACCCGGCCGTCACGGAGAAGGTCCTGGAGCGCATCCGCCGGATCGCGACCGGCGGGCAGTCTGACGAGCTGGCCGCGTTGACCGCCCAGGAGCAGCGCATCCTGCTGCTCGTCGCGGAGGGCAAGACCAACAAGGAGATCGCCGCGGAGATCTTCCTGTCCGACAAGACGGTCAAGAACTATGTCAGCTCGATCCTTTCGAAGCTGAACCTGGAGCGACGCGCGCAGGCCGCCGCGTTCGTGGCCAAGCACCGGCTCGACGGGCCGCACTGAGGTTCGGGGTCAGGGCGGCGCCCGCCCGGCTTTACCGCCCCGCCCGGACCCATGCGTGGGAATCACGGCCGGAGGGCCCCGGAACTAGCCCTTGGCGAAGATGATCCAACTCCAGGGCACCCTCATCGGCGATGGAGACGATGAAGCCGCCGACATTGGGAGCCACGATCTCGAAGTCCGCGAGCCCGAAGGTCAGTGACCCGGCGACTTGGATCTGACCGTCGGCGAGGCGCGCCTGGCCGGGGATCTCGACGGCCTTGGTCACGCCGTGGAGGGTC
>JBPPMZ010000176.1:0-16686 GCA_051306295.1 Candidatus Limnocylindrales bacterium | reverse complement strand
GTGTATAAGAGCCAGGTGCCGGACCGGGCGCGACGCGCTCCTGCTGCGCGCGGCGCGCGCGGCTCTGGGCTGAGCGAGGACGTCGTGCCCACGGTGGCCCGCCTCAGGCCGGGTCCACGTCCTCGCTGAATCGGCGAGCATTGCCCATCTGCTCCCAGACGCGGGCCTGGGTGACGGCCAGCAGCTGGCGGACGTGGTTGCGATCATGGAAGACCCACTCGCCCAGGAGATCGCTGATGCGCAGCTCGCCGACGTGTGGGTGCCGTCCGAAGCGCGGCAGGTCGGCGTCGGTCAGCGAACGCACGAGGGCCACCCCGTCCGCCCGCAACGCCGCGAATTCGGCGGCAAGTTCCCGGCCGTCGCGCTCGTGGTCGCGTCGCTCCTGGGCGACCGCGGGCGGGTCCCAGTCCTCGAGGTCTGGCGGTAGGTCAGGCCCGTCGGAGGCCAGGACGCGCCGGATCCGCCCGGCAAACCCGCGCCGCTCCGCCTCGATGAGGTGGCCGATGCACTCGTTGACGCTCCACTCGCCGCGCGCCGGACGCCAGCCACCGTCCGAACCGAGGGCAGCGGCCTCGCCGACGACCGTCTCGACGGTGGCGGCCAGCAGGTCCGCGATAGCCGCGGACGTCAGGGCCGGGACGGCCGTCCCGCCTCTGCCGCTGCGCCCGCCGCCTGTCCCGCCGCGCCTGCAGCCCGGCCCGCCTCGTCCGCCATCGGCAGCGCGCGACCACCGGCCGCCAGACCGGGCTCCGCCAGCCAGCAGGCCGCCGACTGGCCGCCGCCAACGTCGAACAGCGGCGGCTCCTCGACGCGACAGCGGTCGAATGCCTTCGGGCAGCGCGGGTGGAATCGACAGCCGGTCGGGATCCGGGCGGCATCGGGCGTCTCGCCCTCCAGGATCACCCGGCGCGCGCGCATGCCGGCGGTCGGCGGCTCGGGCGATGGCGAGACCGAGACCAACGCCTGGGTGTAGGGATTCTGCGGCGAGCGGATCACCGCCTCGGCCGGGCCGATCTCCATGATCTTGCCCAGATACATGACCGCGATCCGATCGGCGATGACCCACGCCAGCGACAGGTCGTGGGTGATGAACAGGTAGGTCAGGCCGCGCTCCTCGCGCAGGTCCAGCATGAGGCGTAGCAGCTCGGTCCGGATCGAGACGTCGAGCATCGACACCGGCTCGTCCGCGACGATGATGTCGGGGCCCATGACCAGGGCGCCGGCGATGACGACGCGCTGGCGCTGCCCGCCGGACAGCTCGTGCGGGAATCGGAACGCGAAGTCCGTGGCCGGCCGCAGCCCGGCCGATTCGAGCGCCGCCAGGACGGTCCGTTCGCGCTCCTCCGGCGTCCCGATGTGGTTCACGACCAGCGGCTCAGCCACGAAGTCGTGGATGGTCTGCTTCGGGTTCAGCGTCTCGTACGGGTCCTGGAAGATGAGCTGGACGCGCCGCCGATAGTCGCGCAGCTCGGCGACGGACCACAGGTCGCTGACGTCGCGGCCCTCGAACGTCATGGTGCCGCCGGTCTGCCGGGTCAGCTTGACGATGACCCGGCCGGTCGTGGTCTTGCCGCTCCCCGATTCGCCGACCAGGGCGAGGACCTCGCCGCGATGCAGGCTCAGGTCGATGCCGTCCACCGCTCGGACGACGCCGCGGACTCGGCGCAGGACGGTGTCCAGCGCTCCGCTGCGGATCGGGAAGTGGACCTCCAGCCCGGACAACCGGATGAGCTCGGCACCGGCCACCGGCTCGGGCGAGGGCGGCCGGTCGCGTTCGATCGCCTCCGGATCGACCATCACGCCACCTCCGTCGTCGTGACACCGATGGCATCGGCTGTCGGCGTGGTGACGGGCTCGCCGTCGCCCCCGTCCGGGTATAGGTGGCAGGCGACACGCACGCCACCGAACGTCGTCTCGGGCGGCACCACCTCCGAACAGACGGCCATCGCGAACGAGCAACGCGGCGCGAACCGACAGCCGGGCGGCGGGTTGCGCAGATCCGGGGGTGACCCCGGGATGACCTCCAGGCTCCGCCGGTCGGCATGGATGTTGGGGAACGCCGACAGGAGCTTCTGGGTGTACGGGTGGCGCGGTCGGCGGAAGACCTCCTGGACGCTCCCCTCCTCCGCGACGCGGCCCGCGTACATGATCATCACCCGGTCACACGTCTCCGCGATGACCGACAGGTCGTGGGTGATGAGGATGAGCGACAGGCCGAGCTTGTGACGGAGCGACTCGAGCAGCTCCAGGATCTGGGCCTGGACCATGACGTCCAACGCGGTGGTCGGCTCGTCGCCGATGACGATCGCCGGATCGCAGGCCAGGGCCATCGCGATCATCGCGCGCTGGCGCATCCCACCCGACAGCTCGTGGGGGTAGGCCCGTCCACGTTTGCGCGGGATGCCGACCAGCTCGAGCAGGTCGCCAGCCCGTTTGCGCGCCGCCTTCGGGGATTCGCCCAGGCGCTCGACGATCGGCTCGGCGATCTGGTCGCGGACCCGCTGGACCGGATTGAGCGCGTTCATCGCCCCCTGGAAGACGATGCTGATCTCGCGCCATCGATAGCGGCGGAGCTGGCGATCGGTCTTGGGCACCAGGTCGATGCCCATCAACTTGATCGAGCCCTCGACGATGGTCGCGTTGGAGGGGAGCAAGCGGACCAGCGAGAGCGCCGTGGTCGTCTTGCCGCAGCCGGACTCGCCGGCGATCCCCAGCGCCTCGCCATGCTGGAGTGTGAACGACACCCCGTCCACGGCGCGGACCGTGCCCGACTCCAGCGAGAAGTGGGTCTTGAGGTCCTCGACGACGAGGAGCGGCGCGGTCGGATCGGCCTGCTTGGGCAGGGGAAACTGGCGCCGACCGAGCGGTCGTTCTGGCAGGGCGTCGATCGCGGCCGCGGCCAGCTCGTCGGACACGTCGGGCTCGGTCGTCATCGGCGGGCCCGCAGGCGCGGGTTGAGGAGATCGTCGAGCGCGCCGCCGACGAGGGTGAAGGCGAGCACGACGAGGACGATGCAGACACCCGGCGGGAGGAAGTACCACCACGCCCCGAGACCCGGCGCGCCGGCACTGCGGGCCGCCTCCAGGAGCTGGCCCCACGACGGCTGGAACGGATCGCCGAGACCGATGAACGAGAGGCCCGTCTCGGTCAGGATGGCGCCCGCAAAGATGAGCACCGTGTTGGCCACGATGAGGCCCAGGGTATTGGGCAGGATGTGGCGCCGCATGATGTGCGTCGACCCGGCCCCGATCACCCGCGCCCGGTCGACGAAGGCGCGCTCCTTGATCGACAGCGTCTGCGAGCGGACGATGCGGGCCGTCGACGCCCAGCTCGTGAGCCCGATGACGATGATGATCACGTAGAGCGTGCCCCGGATCCCGAACACCTCAGCCTCCGTGCCCACGATCTCGCGCAGGATCGGCGCCAGGATCAGGGCCAGGACGAACGTGGGCAGGACCAGGAAGAAGTCCGTGATGCGCATCAGGATGTTGTCCAGCCAGCCGCCCACGAAACCCGACACGATCCCGATCACGACGCCCAGCAGGATCGTCACGAGCGTCGCCAGCAGGCCGATGATCATCGATACCCGTGCGCCGTGGACGGTCAGGTTGACGATGTCGCGGCCGAGCGCATCCGTGCCCAGCAGGTGGCTGGCGTCGGGTGGCTTGAGCCGCCCGCCGGTGGCGTTCGAGGCGGTCTCCAGCGGCCCGACGATGAGCCCCGGAGCGATCGCCAGGACGGCGAAGAAGACGATGATGAGCAGGCCGACCACACCCTCACGACGATGCAGGAAGCGGGCCCCGAACTCGCGCCAGCCGCGCACACGCAGGCGAAACCGTTGCGCCCGCAGGTCCGCGGGGGTCAGGGTCGGGGCGGTCACGACGACACCCGCGGGTCCAGGATGCCGTACACGATGTCCGCGGCGAGGTTGGCCAGGACGACCGTGACGCTCAGGAACAGGAAGATACCCTGCAGGACCGGATAGTCACGGGCGGTCAGCGCGTCGACGGTCAACGTCCCGAGCCCCGGCCAGTTGAACACGACTTCGACCGTGATCGCGCCGGCGATGAGGTAGCCCAGGTTGATGGCGATCAGCGACACGGTGGGCAGGAGGGCGTTCGGGATGGCGTGGTGGCGCAGCACGCGGCCTTCATCGATGCCCTTCGCCCGGGCGGTCATCACGTAGTCCTCGCCGAGGGTCTCGATGATCGACGAGCGCATCACGATCGAGTACTGGCCGATGAGTCCGAGGGACACGGTCGCCAGGGGCAGGACCAGGTGCCCGGCGAAATCCAAGAGCTGATCCGGGAACGAGGCATAGCTCGCGCCCAGCGTGAACATCCCGCTGACCGGGAACCAGCCCAGGCCCACGCCGAACAGGACCAGCAGGATCATGCCCAGCAGGAAGTAGGGCATCGAATACAGGACGAGCGACAGGCCGTTGCCCAGGTGGTCGATCGGTCCGCCGCGCCGCCAGCCGGTGTACGCGCCAAGGGCCAGGCCGACCGCGATGGCCACGAGCTCGCCCAGACCGAACAGGATGAGCGTGGGCCAGACCCGGGAGCCGATGACCTCCGCCACCGGCTGGCCCCGGTACTTGTACGAGTAGCCCAAGTCGCCCTGCACGGTGGATCCGATGTAGGCCACGAGCTGGTCGGGGAGGATCGGTTTGTCGAGGCCAAGGCGCACGCGGGTCTGCTCGAAGACCTCCTGGCTCACGCCCGGGATGCGCAGGGCCGCGCGTTCCGGCGAGCCCGGCATCAGGCGGAACAGGATGAAGTTCAGGACGACGATCATGACGATGGTCACGAACGACTGGAGCAGGCGGCGACCGAGATAGGCGGAGGCCACGCTTCAGCTCACCGGGGACGGCGGACGTGTCGAGGGGGCCGCGGTGGAGCGGCCCCCTCGGTGGTTGTCACGGGTATCGGGATCGCGGAGGCGCCTACTCGTCGTCGCCGGCAGCCGAGCGGCGGCGCGCCAGGACGAGACCGCCAGCCACCAGGACCACCGCCGCCACGACGGCGAGCAAGAGTGGCGTGCTGTCGGATGCGTTGGTTCCGCCTCCATCGCCGGACGGAGCGGGCGTGGCCGGCGCCGCGCTGCTCCCCGCCGACGCGGAGGGACCGACGGACGGTTCTGGCGACGCCGCCGAGGCGAGTGTCAGCAACGTGTAGTCCAGTGACCCGTAGCCGAACAGCGGCACGCCGTTGGCGGTGGGCTGGTTCTGCCAGCCCGCGAACCGATCGGTGCGATAGGCATCCAACTGGGCGTCGTAGAACAGGATGTGGTACGGCGCGTCGGCGTAGAAGATCTCCTGCATCTGGTCGATGAGGGCCTTGCGTTGGCTCTCCGACGTGGCCTCGTTCTGCTGGGTGAACAGTTCGTCGTAGGCCGGATTGCAGTAGTTACTGTCCGACGACGAGCCGATCTGCCCGCAGGTGAAGATCTCGAGCAGCGAGTTCGGGTCGACGTCGCCGCCCCAGCCCCACAGGAACAGGTCGTAGTCGGCCTTGTTCGCCTCGCCGCCGGCCTCCGGCGGGAGCATGAGGTCGGTCAGCGTCCCGCTGTCGAAGACCTGGGTCGTGATCCCGATCCCGAGTTCCGCGAACCAGTCCTGGATGAACTGGGCGCTGTCCGGATAGGTCTGCTCGGAATCGGGCATGTACAGGCGCAGGTTCAGGACCTTGCCGTCCTTGTCGAGCCGCTTGCCCGCGCTGTCCAGCGCGTAGCCCGCCGCGTCGAGCTTGGTCTTCGCCAGCTCGAGGTCGAACGTGCGCGGCGTCGCCGGCGGGGTGTGCCACTTGACCTGGAAGGGGGCCACATTCGTGGTCCCGACCTCGCCGTAGCCGCCCAACACGCGCTCGACGAGGAGTTCCTTGTCGATCGCATATCCCAGCGCGTCGCGGAAGGCCGCGTCCTGCAGGGCGGTCGTGGACGGACCGCCGCCCTCGATGGTCTTGTCGGTCCCCGTGCCGTAGGTGTTGAACCCGAACTCCGTCCAGCCGTTGGCCGTGCCGGCCACCGTGACGATGTCGGCTTCGGTCTTGAGAGCGTCGAACTGGTCGGCGTTGACCCCGCGGGCGTAGTCAAGCTGCCCGGTGCGCAGGGCCTGGACCATCGTGTCCGAGCTCGAGAAGATCTGGATGATCACCTCATCGGCGGCGCCGGCGTCCTTCCAATAGTTGGGGTTCTTCTGGAAGCGGATGAACTGCCCGGTCTGCCACTCCACGGCCTGGTACGGGCCGGAGCCGACGACGGCCGGGTCGTTCGTGAAGTCCGCGACACCGGCCAGGTCGACCGTCTCCCAGATGTGCTTCGGCAGGACCGGGATATACATCTTGAGGACCTGGTCGTTCGGCCGGTCGGTGGTGACCACCAGGGTCGTGGCGTCGGGCGACTCGACCTTGGTGATGCCGGCATTGGCGGCATACGGGTCGATGTAGCCGAGACCGATGAACCCGTCCTCGGACGCCAGGCCGTCGAGGATGAACTGGAACGTGTAGCGCGCATCCTCCGCGGTCGCGGGCTGGCCATCGGACCAGAGCATCCCCTCGCGCATCTTGAACGTCCAGGTCAGGCCGTCATCGGACTGGGTCCACGACTCCGCGAAGCCCGGGACGGGCTCCAGGTCCGGCCCGAAGTTGACGAGCAGGTCGTAGTTCAGGGTGAACACCTCGAACCCGACGACCAGGGCCGTCTGGAACGGGTTCATCGAATCCAGGTCCTGGGTCGTGCCAACCCGGAGCACGTTCGAGGTCTGGGCAGTCGCCGGCGCCGCGGCCGGGATCAGCAAGGCTGCGATGAGACCGACCGCCGTCAGGGCCCGTCCCAGCCGCGTGCGCAAGGGCAAACGCATCGAGTCCTCCTCCAATGCGGCCACCTCAGATGGCCGCCCACGGACTCGCCGGCCAAGCCTCGCTCGTACCCGGTCGAGTGCGGGTACGTTGGCACACGCTGCGGAGCCGTGCAACACGAGGCGCGTCCAGCGCGCCGGTCAGTTCCCGCTCAGACCATCCAACTGGTCTCCGGGTCCGCTTCTAGCAGGATCGGCCGGTCGATCCGGAACGCGCCGAGCTCGGTGTCCGATGGTGAGGACCCGTCCAGCGCGAGCTCCGCGAGGATCCGGCCCAGCACGGACGCGTACTTGAATCCGTGCGCCGCGCCCAAGCCGACCACGACCCCGGGCGCGTCCGGCAGCCGATCGACCACGAAGTCGCGATCTGGCGTGAGCGTGTAAAGGCACGTCCGAGTCAGGATCGGCGGCCCGACCGCGTCGGGCAGGTGCGCCTCAAGGAAGTCGCGGACCCTCACGAACGCAGCCTCGTCGCGCTCGAAGGTGCGCGTGTCGGGATCGACCGGCTGACCCCCGACGTCCTGAGCTGCCTTGGGGCCTGCCTCGCCGTACGTCGGGAAGCCGTAGAAGCTGGGCTCGTCCATCCAGATCCAGACCGGGAATCGGTCCGGCGCGAACACCGCGGGATCCGGAGCGGCGAAGTAGGCGACCTGTTCCTTCGTCACCGTCAACGGGAGGCGCCGGTCGAAGCCCGCAAGGAGCTGGTTCGTCCAGGCATCGGCGGTCAGGATGACCCGGGCGGTCGTCCATGTCTGGTCGGCCGTCGCGACGGCGTACCCGCCGCCCGGCACTGGCCGGATCGACGTCACGTGGGTGCGGTCGCGGAGGGTCGCGCCGCGCTCCGTCGCGAGCCGCCGATGCGCCGCGTTGCCCTTGTACGGATCGGCGAGGCCGCCCTGGGCCTGCCACATCGCGCTTGTGTCGTCGGCCAGACGCCACTGTGGCCAGCGTAGGATGACTTCCTGAGCATCCAGGACCTCGAAGGGCACACCTTCCGCCGCCAGGCTGTCGGTGTAATCGACCTTCGGGATGGCGGCGCCGGCCGGCCACAGGTCCAGGCCCCCGGTCACGGTCACGATCGGATCGCCGCCGGCCTCCGCCTGCACGTCCGCCCAGGTCGCGTAGGCGCGCTTCGCGAGGCGCACGTAGTCGGGTCGGTGGTAGGAGAGGCGGATGATCCGGCTGTGGTCGGCGGAGGCGCCGTTGGCGTGGCCGAGTTCGAAACGTTCCAGGCCCAGCACGCGCGTCCCGGGCCGCGTGCTCGCCCAGTACGCGGCAGCCGAGCCCAGGGCGCCCAGGCCGACGACGATGATGTCCCAGTCGCGGCGGTCGATGCCCATCGAGGCGGATGGTAGGGCTCGGCTGGCGGTGGAGTCCGTGCGCACTTGCGTGTGCTACCGTGTGCGCATGAACGTGCGCACGAACCTCTTACTCCCCGAAGCGCTCGTCGAGGAAGTCGATCACTTCGCCGGGCCCCGCGGCCGGAGCCGCTACGTGGCGGAGGCGCTTGAGGCGCGCCTCAAGCGCGATCGGCTACTCGAGGCCATCGACGCGACGGCCGGGGCCTGGAAGGATCATCCCCTCTTCCCGACCGACGAATCGGTGGTGGAGTGGGTGCGAGCTGGACGCACAGGTCGACCGGACCCGTGGGACGTCCCTTGATGGCGACCTACCTACTCGACGCGTCGTTCCTCATCGACCACCTGCGGGGCGTCGCAGTCGCGACCGACAGGCTCCGCGCGATCATCGAGGGCGGCGAGTCGGCGATCGTTTGCGATGTGAGCGCCGCCGAGGTCTGGTCGGGTCGGGTCGATGAACACGCTGCCATCGACTCCCTGTTGCGCTACCTCGAGTTCGTCCAGCCGGGTCCGGAGACATCTCGGCTGGCGGGCACCTGGCGGATGGAGGCCCGTGGACGAGGGCGCACCCTCGATCTGCCGGACGCCCTGATCGCGGCGAGTGCCTTCCACCTGGACGCCACCGTGCTCACCCGCAACGTCCGGGACTTCGCGCTGACGCCGGTCCGCCTCGAGACGTACTAGGAGGTCGTCGGTCCGGTTTCGCCCAGGCGGGCGAGGGCGACGCGCTGGATCGCCATCACCGTCAAGGCGTCGGCGATCCGCCCATCAAGGGTCATCGCCAGGACGTCGTCGAACGGCAGCCAGCGGATCTCGAGCGCTTCCGTGGGCTCGGGCTCGGCCTCGCCATGGGTCAGGTCGGTGTCCAGGAAGAGGATGGCTCGCTCGTCGGTGACGGAGTTGGAGAGATCCACGCGAACCAGTTCCTGCCACGTGGCTGCCTCGACGCCGGTCTCTTCGCGCAGCTCACGCTGGGCGCCGATGAGCGGGTCCTCGCCAGCGGGGACGCCACCCTCGGGGATCTCCCACGAGTCCTCGTCCAGGCTGTAGCGGTGCTGGCCGACGAGCACGACCCGGTCCTCCGCGTCGATCGCCACCACGCCGACGGCCAGGTTCGCGAAGTGGACGACCCCATAGATGCCGGGGCTGCCGTCGGGGCGCGTCACCTCGTCGTGCCAGACGGTCAGCCACGGGTTCTCGTAGGCGACGCGGCGCGAGCGGCGGATGAAGCGGCCGTACATGGCGGGCATCGTCGCATGGCGCGGGCACACCCGCCGGGGCGACGCGGTGCGCGCCTAGACTCCCTGTCGTGACCGCCACCGACCGTCCCACAGGTGCGCCCCGCTTCGCCGTCACCGAGACGAGGGACATCCGGATCCCGGTCCGCGACGGCATCGAGCTGTCCGCGAACCTGTGGCGGCCCTCGACCGACACGCCCGTCCCGGTGATCCTCGAGATGATCCCGTACGGCAAGGACAGCTGGCGACGGGCGGCGGACATCACGCGCGGGACGTGGTTCGCGAAGCGCGGGTTCGCGCTCTGCCGGCTCGATGTACGCGGGACGGGCTCGTCCTTCGGCATCGCTCTCGACGAGTACACCGCCGACGAGACCCGCGACGGGTTCGATGCCGTCGAGTGGCTCGCAGCTCAGCCGTGGTGCGACGGCAATGTCGGGATGTGGGGCATCAGCTACGGCGGGTTCACCGCGATCCAGGTCGCGGCCCTCCGGCCACCGCACCTGCGGGCCATCGTGCCGGTCATGGCCACCGACGATCGCTACCTCGACGACGTCCACTACCGCGGCGGTTGCGTCACCGTGAGCGAGCTGTCCCAGTACGCCGTGAGCCAGGTCGCGATGAACGCCATGCCGCCCGAGGCCGCGTTCCGGGGCGCTGCGTGGCGGACCGACTGGCTTGCACGCCTGGACGCGACGCCGCCGTGGCTGTTCGCCTGGCTCCGGGAGCAGACCGACGGCCCGTACTGGCGCCAGGGGTCGCTGGCGCCGGACTACGACGCCATCACGGCCGCCATCTTCAACATCGGCGGCTGGCACGACTCGTACGTCGACCCGGCGTTCCGGATGCAGGCCCGCTGCCCGGCCCCGTCACACACGCTGGTCGGACCGTGGCACCACAGCTGGCCGCACAGCGCGGAGCCCGGCCCCAACCTCGACGACCTTCACGAGATCGCACGCTTCTTCGATCGTCACCTATGCGGCATCGACAACGGCTGGGACGAGGAGCCGCCGATCGTCTGGTACGAGCGCGAGTTCGCGTCGCCCGAGCCCTTCCCGGCGTCACTGCCCGGCCGCTGGCGGGCGGCCTCGGCCTATCCGCATCCCTCGACGGAGATCCGGGCGTGGGCCTTTGGCGACGGGGCCCTGGAGACCGGTGACGTCCCGACCCTGGCCGCGATCGACACCTTCCGCCACCGACCGACGACCGGCACGCGCGGTCCGCTGTCGTGGGGCGCCGGGTCCGCGCCCAACGGCCTGGCTCGCGACCTGCGCCGAGACGACGACGCCGGCCCGGTCTATACCTCGGCGCCCCTGGCCGAGGCGCTGGAGGTCCTCGGCGTCCCGGAGGTCGTCGTCCATATCGCGGTCGATGCACCGGTCGCGACCCTTTCCGTGCGCTTGTGCGACGTCGCACCGGATGGGTCCGTAGCCCTGGTCAGCGGCGGCGTCCTGAACCTGACCCATCGGCACTCCCATGCCGCACCGGAACCACTGAGACCGGGTGTGGTGGAGGAGGTGCGCGTGCCACTCCGGACGGCGGGCTACCGGTGGCTCCCCGGGCACCGGCTGCGGGTCGCGCTCGCCTCGTCGCTGTGGCCGGTCCTCTGGCCCTCGCCGTTCCCCGGGGTGTTCGAGGTCCACCGGGGTCCGGCCACGCCCTCGCGCCTGGAACTGCCGGTCATCCCGCCGGCTGGCGGTCCCGGCGACGCCCGGGTGCCGGCCTTCCGCCTGGAACCGCCTGCCCTCGTCTGGCCGACGGCTGAGGCCCTGGACGGCGACGGGCCGGCCAGCACCGACGCCTCGGTCTGGCGCATCGACGAGGACGTCATCGGCGGCTCGGTCACGGTCCACGTCCACGACGGCGGGGAGGACGTCGTCCCCGACGGGCGGCGGCTGTATGCAGCGGAGACGTTGCGGATGACGGCCTGGGACGCGAACCCGGCACGGGCAGAGCTGGAGGCGCAGGTCGTGTATCGATGGCAGGAGCGCGAGCCGGACCGCGACGGCGCGCTCACCCGGATCGAGATCCGCGCCGATTCCCGCCAGTCGAGCACCGCGACCGACTTCGACCTGGCCGTCCGCCTGGAGGTCGACGTCGACGGTGCGCGGTTCTTCGAGCGCGACTGGCACGAGGTCATCCCGCGGCACCTGGTGTAGCGGTCGTGGCGGTCAGAACGCCCGCGTGTGCACGAGAAGCGCCATCCGATGCACAAGATCGACCTCGCGCGCTCCTGCCCAGACGCTACCCAGGGATGCCCGGGATGACCTCACCCGCGATGGCCGCGATCGCCCGCGCGGTCTCGGCGCGGTCGTAGCGCAGGAGCGGGTCCGCCTCGATCGGGCGCTCCAGGATCGCCCCGCGCCGCCGCCCGAAGAGCATCGGGTAGATCGCCCCCGTGCCATCGGCTTCCAGGGTGATGGCCAGTCCGTCCTCGGAGCTCGCGTCCAGCCAGTGGGCAAGCGGCTGGATCCCGTCATCGACCAACCCCGCGTCCGGATCCACGGTCAGCACTCGGGCCAGGTAGCCGCGCTGGTGGAACAGCTCGGGCGCCTCCGTCAGTTCTCGAGTGATGAACGGCACGACATCGACCGCGGCCACGGTCGGTCGTGCCGCGGCGATCCCGAAGCGCGTCGCCGCCACGCGTGCGGCCAAGGCCCGGGCGTTGTACCGCGCCCCGTGGACGGCGCCGGAATTGCTCGGGATCCCGTGGCGCTGGAGCCCCTTGGCACCCTGGCCGATCGTCCCCGCGAACCAGATGCCGGGCACGGTGGAGCTTTCCCACCAGGGCGTCTGGGTCGGCAGGCCGCTCGCCCCGTACGTCGCGACCCCGAGATCGGGCAGGTCCTGGAGGGGACAGGTGAATCCGGTCGCCGCGATCACGTCGTCGACCTGGAACTCGATGGCGCCCGTCCCGTCGGTCCGGCGCAGCGATACCGCCAGCGCGCCATCTCCGCCGGGGATCCGCTCGATCCGATCGATGGCCGCATCGAGGATGCTCACCCCACCGCCCAGGACGTGGTCTTCGTAGGGCTGCACGTAGCGAGCGCGGACCCCGACGAGCGACCGGGTGTCGACCGACAGGCGGGCACGCGACGGCGAGGCCAGCACGATCTGGCGCGCCCACGGCAGGAGCCCGTTGGCCAGCTCGAACCCGGAATTCTGCTTGCCCAGGATGAACACGCACCGCCCGGCGTAGGTCTCGGCCGGCCGGACATCGGCGTAATGGCTGGCGAATTCCATCCCTGGGCCGGGTGGGATGCGCGGCTCGGCGACGCCGACCGCCACGATCAGGGCTTCCGCCCGGTACTCGCCGTCGGTCGTCTCGACGATGAAGCGCCCGCCGACCGGTCCTTCTTCGCGGCGTGTGGCCGTCCAACGGCAGTCGTGGCGCACGGCCACCCCGGCTCGCTCGGCGAAGGCCGCGAGGTTGGCTTCCATCTCTGGTCGCGATGGGAAGTACGACGTCCCATCCATGAGCCCCGCCTGGATGGCCCGCGTCTCCGGCGTCTCGCCGAGGAGCGAATTCCAGTCGTAGCGCTCGTAAGCGCGCGAACCGCGCGCGACCGGCGCGTGTGGCTTGGTCCAGGACAGCAGGCGCTGGAAGAACGGCCAGCGTCGGAACATGCCGCCGGGTGCCGGATCCGATGAGAGGACGGCGTGGGCAACGCCGAGGCTGCGCAGCGATGCGGAGGCCTGGAGACCGCCCGGCCCGGACCCGATGACCACGACCGGATAGTCGCCCGGTGGAAACGGGCGCTCACCCCCGGACGGCGGGCTCAGCTCCGCCATCGGTTCGCGGCCCGCAAGCGCCGGGCCTGCGCCTGGAGCATCCGGAACATGACCCGCGGATGTTCGACCAGGAACGCCTCGACTCGCGGACCGGAGAGGACGAGGCAGCGCAGCGGCCGCGTGGCCACGACATCTGCGATCGGCGCCTCCTCGAGCAGGATCGAGACCTCGCCAAAGAAGTCGCCGCGCCCCAGACGGGCGCGCTCCCCGCCATCGACCACGATCGCCGCCTCGCCGTCGAGGATCACGTAGAAGCCCGAACCGGTCAGGCCCTGTCGAAGGATCCGCTCACCCTCCGCGAAGGCCGTCTCCTCGAACGTGTGGACGATGCCGGCCAGCTGCGGTGTCGCCAGGTCGGCGAATAGCCCGAACCCGGCGATCTCATCGATCCGTTCTTCTTGACTCGCCATGCGCGCATCGTGCCACGATGGACGGTGGCGCGTGAGCGATTTCCGGCCGGCACCGCGGTGCGACCGCATCTTGACGCTCCACCATCGAGCGGCGCAGCATCTCCGAAGCCAGACGGCGACGACCCAAGTGCCCGGAGGATGCCGATGACCCTGTCGCGCGACGATCGATCCACCCTGCTCGCGGCCACGCCGCTCTTCGCCGGCATCGACGAGTCGGGTCTGGCGCGGATCGGCGACCGGGTGGTCGAGGTCGAGTTCGCACCCGACCAGGTCATCGTTCGCCAGGGCGAGGTCGGCACGGGCTTCTTCGTCGTCGCCAGCGGCGGCGTTCGGGTGGTTCGGGATGGTCAGACGCTCGCGACGCTGGGCCCGGGGGCGTTCTTCGGGGAGCTGTCGGTCCTCGATGGCCGGCCGCGGACCGCACAGGTCATCGCGACGGTGCCGACCCTGTGCCTCGCCCTCGCAACATGGGAATTCGAGGCAGTCGTCCACGACCAGCCTTCCGTCGCGCTCGCCGTCATGCGCGGCCTGTCAGGTCGCCTGCGCGATCTGACCGAGACCGACCGACACTGAGCCGACCGTGACCACCAGCGCCGGTTCGGGCGACAGCGCCGGTCTCGCGGAGAGCGGCCGTCCCGCCGGACCGCCGACCGGTGTCGTGACCTGCCTATTCACCGACATCGAGGGATCGACGCGGCTCCTCCTGGATCTGGGGACAGGCCCATACCGCGACGTCCTGGAGCGCCACCAGGCCCTGCTTCGGTCCGCCTTCTCGGCCCATGGTGGGGCGGAGCAGGGCACGGAGGGCGACTCGTTCTTCGTCATCTTCCGACGGGCGGCGGACGCGGTCGCCGGCGCGGCCGACGCGCAGCGGGCCATCGCGGCCGAGCCGTGGCCGGACGGGCTCACGATCCGCGTCCGGATGGGCCTCCACACCGGGGAGCTGGAGGCGACCGGCGATGGGGTGATCGGCTACGCCATCAACCGGGCCGCACGCATCGCGGCGGCGGCCCACGGCGGCCAGGTCATCGTGTCGGATGCCACCCGTTCACTCGTCAGCGACGATCTGCCCGCGGGGATCGGACTTCGGGACCTCGGCGAGCATCGGCTCAAGGACCTGCGGGCTCCTGAGCGGCTGGCCCAGCTGGTCATCGATGGCCTGCCGGTGGACTTCCCGCCTCCGCGCTCTATCGACGCGCGGCCCAACAACCTGCCGACCCAGCTGACGACGTTCGTCGGCCGGGAGCGCGAGCTTGAGGAGGCCGTCGGGCTCCTGGGCCGGACGCGCCTGCTGACCTTCACCGGCCCGGGCGGCACGGGCAAGACACGGCTGTCACTGCAGGTCGCGGCGGCGGCGGCGGAGTCGTTCCCGGACGGGATCTGGTTCGTGGCCCTCGAGGCCATCCGCGATCCGGACCTCGTGGCGGCGACGATCGCCCGCACGCTTGGCGTCGCCGACAGCCCGACCCGCTCGGCACTGGATGGCTTGGTGGAGGCGATCGGCGAGCGGCGGATGCTCCTGGTGCTCGACAACTTCGAGCAGGTCGTCGCCGCCGGGACCGTCGTCGCGGGCATGCTGCGTCGTTGCCCGAACGCGACGTGCCTCGTCACGACCCGTATCGCCCTGCATGTCTCAGGCGAGCAGGAGTATCCGGTTCCCGGTCTTCCCGCGCCGCCCGATACCAGCCGCTTGTCGGAAGTCGACCGGCTCAACCTGCCGCGGGCCATCCGCGAGTTCGACCTGGCGACGCTCAATCAGTTCGAGGCCGTGCGCCTGTTCATCGCCCGCGCCGCGGCGGTCAAGCCGGGCTTCACGATCACGAACGCGAACGCTCCGGCGGTGGCCGGGATCGCCGGCCGTCTGCACGGCATGCCCCTCGCGATCGAGCTCGCCGCCGCTCGGGTCAAGCTCCTGACGCCGGACCAGATCCTGGCGAGGCTGGAGCATCACCTGGCGGTCCTGACCGCCGGATCGCGCGACCTTCCCGAGCGCCAGCAGACCCTCCGCGGCGCGATCGCCTGGAGCTACGACCTGCTCGACGCCGGGGGGCGCCGGCTGCTGGGGCGCCTGTCCGTCTTCCGCGGCGGCTTCGGCTTGGATCTAGCCGGCATCGTGGGTGGGTCGGCCGACGAGATCGACGGCGACGTCCTGGATCGCATCAGCGAGCTGACGGACCAGAGCCTCGTCCGCGTCGATGACAACGATGGCGCCAACGCCGAGACGGCCGAGCCGCGGTTCGCCATCCTCGAGACGATCCGCGAGTACGCCGCCGAACGGCTGGCCGGGAGCGGGGAGGCGGATGAGATCGGGCGACGACATGCCGCGGCGTTCCTGGACCTCGCCCAGGAGGCCGCCCCCCGGCTGACCGGCACCGAGCAACGCGTCTGGCTTGATCGGCTGGAGCGCGATCACGACAACCTCCGCGCCACGCTCGACTGGGCCCTCGAACGAGAGCCCACGGTGGCCGTCCGGATGGCGTTCGCGCTGTGGCGGTTCTGGCAGCAGCGCGGGTACCTGACCGAGGCGCGAAGCCGGCTGGACGCCATGGCGGCCAAGGGCTGGGACCTGCCCCCGACCGACCGAGCCCGCTTCGCGGAGGCATTCGGTGGCATCGCGTACTGGCAATCGGACCGGGTCACGACCGTCCGGTGGTACGACGAGGCGCTCGCCACGTGGCGGATGCTGGGCGAGGAGCGTGAGGTCGCCAACGCGCTCTTCAATCGCGCCTATGCCGACATGCTGGTCGTCATGGGCGGACAGGCGACGTCGGACACGCTCGATGGCGGTCGCCAGATGCTCGCGGAGGCGCTGGAGATCTACCAGGCGCTCGGCGACCAGGGTGGCGAGGGCAACATCCTGTGGGGCCTGGGCAGCTTCTCCTACTTCACCGCCGATGCGACGACGGCGGAGGAGTGGTTCCGCCGCTCCCTCGACCTGCATCGCGCGGCCGGCGAGCGCTCGATGGAGGCGTGGTCGCTGCACATGATCGCGCTGTCGGAGATCGGTCAGCGCAAGTTCGACGCGGCGACCGCCA
>JBPPMZ010000175.1:0-10874 GCA_051306295.1 Candidatus Limnocylindrales bacterium | reverse complement strand
GAGTCGGGGGCGTAGGTATCGAGCCACGCCCTGGCCGCGGCGATACGCACCTCGAGGATCGCCGCCTCGCGCGCGGTCAGGGCACTCCCCTTCTCTGCGGCGATCCGGGCGGCCACGTCCACGCCCGGGATCTGGACGAGCAGGGCGAGGTGGCTGAACGCCGGTCGGAATGCCGCGGCCTCGGCCGCGACATCGGCGGCCGGGTCGAGCAGCGCGTAGCGGAAACTCGCCTCGTAGCCGGGCGGCAGCTCGCCCTTGACCTCACGGCCGGCGGTCGCTGCCGCGAACTTGTCGAATTCGTCGAACAGGCGCGGGATGGCGTCCGTCCCGTCCGGGTCGAAATCGATCGCCTGGTTGGGCCGCGGCCGGAGGAACAGGAAGCGCAGCTGTTCGGGTGGAACCACTTCGGCGATTGTATGGGCGGCGGCACCCCGGCCCTTGGATGTCGACATCTTCTTGCCGCCGATGTTCAGGAACTCGTACGGGACGTTGATCGGCGGTTCGCGTTCGAACACCTCGCGGGCGATCGCATCCGACCGATCCCGCGAGCCACCGGCCGTGGACAGGTCCTTGCCGCACGGCTCGATGGTCACGCCGAAGTGCGACCACTGGGCCGCCCACTCCAGGTTCCAGGGCAGCTTCGCCGCTCCGCCGAACGGTGAGACCCAGCCGATGAAGCCGCAGCCCTTCGCCCATTCGACCAGGCGCTCGCGGCACTCGACATGGACGCGCTCACCGTCCCACTGGGTGACGATGGTCGTGCCGACCTTGCCGCAGTTCGGGCAGATGACGCTGATCGGGTGCCACGTGTCGGGATGCTGGACGTTGGCGACGCGGCGGTAGATGTCGCGCACGACGGCGGCCCGGTCCAGGGCGGTCCGGATGAACGGGTCCATCGCCCCGGTCGGGTAGATGTCGCTCATCCAGTAGTAGCGGTCCGGATGGATGCCCAGTCCCGCGAACGTATCGATGAAGATGCCGGCGAAGTGGCGGGCGTAGGACGCGTGGCAGTCCCCGACCGGGTCGGGGACGTGGGCCAGCGGCCGGCCCATCTCGCGCTCGATGGCGTCCGGCGTCAGGAGGGCCTGGGCATCCATCGGGTCGAGGTCATCGACGCCGTACAGGAGCGTGGTCTCGACGCCGTTCGCCCGCAGCGCGCGGGTCAGGGCATCCAGGATGACCGGGCCGCGGAGCGAGCCGACGTGCACGGTCCCCGACGGCGTCTTGGAGTCGTTGACGACCTGGGGGCCGCGGTCCTTGACCTGCTGTGCGAGTTCGTCCGCCCAGTCCACGTGCGCCTCCGCGCGGGGGGTCAGCTGATGCCGACGATCTTGTAGGTGAAGTCGCCCGCGGGCACGTGCACGATGACCTTGTCGCCCTTCTTCTTGCCCAACAGGGCGCGGCCGACCGGGCTCTCGTTGGAGATCCTGCCCTCCGCGGGCTTGGCCTCCGCCGAGCCGACGATCGTGAACGACTCGCTGCCATCGCCGCTCTCGACCGAGACGGTGCTGCCGATCTGGACGTGATCGGTGCTGTGGTTCTCGTCGATGATCGTGGCGTTCTTGATGATCGCTTCCAGGGTCTGGATCCGGCCCTCGACGAACGCCTGCTCGTTCTTGGCGTCCTCGTACTCGGCGTTCTCCGAGAGGTCGCCATGTTCCTTGGCGTCGTGGATGCGATCGGCGACCTCGGGCCGCTTGACGGTGATCATGTCCTCGAGTTCCGCGCGGAGCTTCTCGAGGCCGTCCTTGGAGAGGTAGCTGGGCTTGTTGTTCATGCCGGTGGCCCCCGCGGTGCGAGTGGTCGGATGGGGCGAGTGCGCCCCTCGTCGGTCCGGTGATAAAGAAAAGGACTCCAGGCGGATCGCGGTGTCCCCGCGCGCCTGAAGTTCCAACCGGGTGCGAATGGTAGTGCGGGACCGGCGGGGTGTCAAAAGGGTGGCGCGTCCGCGGGCGGCGCCCTCAGGTGCCCTCGGCGAGGCGCAGCAAGCGGCGCTTGACCCGTTGCAGCGACCCACGGTCCGACATCGCGACGAACAGGGTGTCGTCCCCGGCGATGGAACCTGCGACCTCCGGCCAGCGCGCCCGGTCCAGCGCGGCGGCGATGGCATGGGCGCTACCCGGCAACGTGCGCAGGACCAGGAGCAGGCCCGCTTCGTGGATCTCCAGCGGCAGGTCCGAGAGGAGCTTGCGCAGGCGATCCTCGCCCGAGGTCTCCGCTTCGATGAGGCGGGGTGGGAGCGCATACGCGGCGGTGCCCTCGCGGGAGACCTTGATCAGGCCCAGCTCCGCAACATCGCGACTGATGGTCGCCTGGGTGGTCCGAAAGCCGCGCTCGCGGAGGGCCGCTGCCAGCTCCTGCTGGGTCCGGATCACGCGCTGGTCCACGAGGTCGCGGATGGCGCGCTGCCGGAGCTGCTTCATGACCTCCATCGGGCGCTCGGCGTCAGCCCCCGCGACTCAGGAAGACCGCGACGACGACAGCGGCCAGGGCGAACCGATACCACACGAAGATGCGCAGCGACCGGGTCCGCAGATAGCGGAGCATGAGGTGGATCGCGGCAAAGCCCGCGACCAACGAGGCAAGCATCCCGACGAGGAGCGGCATCGCCTCGGGCTGGACGCCGGATTCGCCGGTCAACAGCTTGCGTGCCTCGAAGATGATCGCCCCGGCCGTGATCGGCGTGGCCATCAGGAACGCGAAGCGGGCGGCGGCCGGTCGGCCGAGACCGGACAGTCGCCCCGCCGAGATGGAGATCCCGGATCTGCTGATCCCGGGGATGAGGGCCAGGGCCTGGGCCACGCCGATGCCGGTCGCGATCGGGAACGTGACGTCCTCCACCTCGCGGGATTCGGCGCCGATGCCATCTGCCAGCCAGAGGATCAGGCCGCCGACGATGAGCGTGGCGGCCACGAGCGCGGGCTCGCGGATCCCGCTCTCGAAGACGTCGCTGAACAGGAACCCGACGATGGCTGCCGGGATGGTCGCCGCGACGAGAAGCCACGCCAGGCGACGATCCGGGTCGCCATCGAACGACCGGTCGCGAAGGGCGGCAACGCCAGCCGGGATCAGGCGGAGCCAATCGTCGCGGAAATAGACGAGAAGGGCGACCAGCGTGCCCACGTGGAGCATGACGCTGAAGGCCAACGACGTGATGAACGTGTCGTTCCAGCCCAACAGGTACGGCACCAGGATGAGGTGGCCGGACGACGACACCGGCAGGAACTCGGTGAGTCCCTGGACGATGCCCATGATCAACGCCTGGAGGACGGGATCCATCTGGTGGCGCCCTCCGAGGGGCCGATCGGGCCGGCGTCACCGCCGGCCCGGGAACGACGTGGCTAGCGGATGAACAGTGGCGCGAGCACGAGTGTGATCGTCGCCAGCAACTTCACGAGGACGTGGAGGGACGGACCGGCGGTGTCCTTGAACGGGTCCCCGACGGTGTCGCCGACGACGGCCGCGGCGTGGGCATCCGAGCCCTTGCCAAGGACATTGCCCTTGTCGTCCTTGAGGTGGCCCGACTCGATGTACTTCTTGGCGTTATCCCACGCCCCACCGCCGTTGTTCAGGACGGTCGCGAGCATGACGCCGGCGATCGTGCCGACCATGAGCATGCCGGCCACGGCCTCGTAGCCCAGCAGCAGGCCGACGAGGATCGGGGTGGCCACCGCAACGACGCCCGGAGCGATCATCTCGCGCAGGGCGGCCTTGGTCGTGATGTCCACGACCCGGGCGTAGTCCGGGCGCTGGGTGTAGTCCATGATCCCGGGCATCTCCCGGAACTGGCGCCGGACCTCGACGATGATCGACTGCGCCGTCTTGCCGACGGCGCGGATGGCCAGCGAGCTGAAGAAGTACACGAGCATCGCGCCGATGAGGCCGGCGATGAACACGTTGACGTTGGCCAGGTTGACCGACTCCATCACTTCCTTGCCCTGCCGGGCGAGGATCAGGTTGACCTTGTCGATGTACGCGCTGAACAGCAGGAACGCGGCCAGCGACGCCGAGGCGATCGCGTAGCCCTTGGTCAGGGCCTTGGTCGTGTTGCCCACGGCATCCAGGCGGTCGGTGATCTCGCGGGCACCGGCCTCAGCCCGGCTGAACTCGGCGATCCCACCGGCGTTGTCGGTGATCGGGCCGAAGGTGTCCATGGCCAGGATATAGGCCGTGGTCATGAGCATGGCCATGGTCGCGACGGCCGTCCCGAAGATGCCGCCGACGTCACGACCGGCCTCATTAACGATACCGGCCTGCGAGCCGAACCAATGGCTCGCGAACAGGGCGATACCGATCGTGATGGCCGTGACGAACGTCGTCTCGTACCCGACCGCGGTGCCCGAGATGATGTTGGTCGCCGGACCGGTCCTGGACGCCTCAGCGATCTCCCGGACCGGTCGATACGAGCCCGCGGTGTAGAACTGGGTGATGTACACGAAGGCGACGCTGGTGGCCAGACCGACCACGCCCGCCGCGAAGAAGTACAGCCAGACGGGGAAGCCGGATGGGGCGTTGCCGTTGGTCTGGAGCATGACGTTCGTGGTCACGAACAGCGCCGCCACGGACAGGATCGTGGTGACCCAGTACCCGCGGTTCAGCATGTTCATCGGGTTCTCGGTCTCGTTGCCGCGGACGAAGAAGATCGCCACGATCGTGGACAGCAGCCCGAAGGCCCGGATGACGAGCGGGAAGAAGATCCATGACTCGGGGTTCGGCCAGCCCGCGCTGACCGCGATGAAGTACACGCCGACGCCCAGGATCATCGCGCCGATGTTCTCGGCCGCGGTCGATTCGAAGAGGTCCGCGCCGCGGCCCGCGCAGTCGCCGACGTTGTCACCGACCAGGTCCGCGATGACGCCCGCGTTGCGGGGGTCGTCCTCGGGGATGCCCTTCTCGACCTTGCCGACGAGGTCCGACCCGACGTCCGCGGCCTTGGTGTAGATGCCGCCGCCGAGCTGGGCGAAGAGGGCCACGAAGGAGGCCCCGAAGCCGAAGCCCACGATGAGGAACGGGGCGTCCTTGACGGTCTCGGGAGTCAGGCCGCCGAACAGGGCGAAGATCCCGTAGACGCCCAGGAGCGAGAGGGCGACGACGAGGAACCCGGAGACGGCGCCGCCGCGCATCGCGACCTGGACCGCCTCGACGAGGCTGCGTCGGGCCGCTGCCGCCGTGCGGACGTTGGCCTTGACGCTGATGTACATGCCGATGATGCCCGACGCCATCGAGCAGGCGGCGCCGACCAGGAAGGCCAGCGCGGTCCGCCAGCCAAGATCGATGCCGAAGACGTCCGTTTCGGCGACGGCCTGGGTCTCGAAGATCGAGATGACCGCCCCGATGACGACCGCCCCGACCACGGCGAGGACGCCGATGGTCGTGTACTGGCGCCGGATGAACGCCACGGCACCCTCGAAGATCGTGCCGGCGACGGCCTGCATCTCCGGGGTGCCCGTGTCGCGGGCAAGGACGTCGCGCGCGAGGTACACGGCGAACAGCACGGCGATGATGCCGGCCGGCAGGATGATCAACTGGAGCGTGGTCGCATCCATCAGGGTCTGTCGGGTCCTCCACCATGGGTCGATGCCGGCGTCCGTCCCGTGGCGCGTGCGCGTGCGCCGTCGCGGGCGGGTGTCCGGGAGCGACCTGCCAGTCCCGACGGTATCCACCGAGGGCTGGGACCTTGCAGGCCGTCCACGAGTGTATCCCGCGCCCGAAGGCCGGGTCAATCTCACGGGCAACGCACGGTATGCATGCCGCGCGCCGGGGTCGGGCAGCCGGGCGTGCCGCCAGGGGCGGCCGCGGGTCCGGGCCCCTATACTGCCGGACTTGTGACCAAACGACCCGTCTTCGGGTGTCTCTTCGAGATCGTCGAGACCCTCGTCCTGACCCTCATCATCTTCCTCGTCATCCAGAATTTCGTCGCGCAGCCGTACAAGGTGCAGCAGCAGTCGATGGAGCGGACGCTGGAGCCCGAGCAGTACGTCCTGGTGGACAAGCTGACGCCGCGGTTCGATGCCTACAAGCGCGGCGACATCGTGGTCTTCAAGCCGCCGGCCGACTGGGGCGACGACGAGACGCCGTTCATCAAGCGGGTCATCGGCGAGTCCGGCGACACGATAGAGATCCGCGAGGATGGCCTGGTCTACATCAACGACACGGTCCTCGACGAGCCCTATCGCTACGCCGATGAGAACGGCGATCCCCAGCCGACCACGGCGTCGCTCGACCAGAGCACGTGGACGATCCCCGAGGGTGAGGTCTTCCTGATGGGCGACCACCGCTCGAATTCGGCGGACTCGCGCACGTTCGGCCCGGTCGAAGTCGACCAGATCATCGGTCGGGCGTGGCTGCGCTACTGGCCCTTCGATACGTTCGGCGTCCTGCCGACGCCGACCTATCCGGAACTGACCCAGACCACGCCGTGACCGCCCGGTGAACCCGATCCTGGCGGTGGTCGCGCTGGCGGTCGTTGCCGGGGCCGTCGTCGCCGTCTCCACCCGGGAGGCTCGGGTCGCGGTGCTGGCCCTCGCCGTGACGCTCATCCTGTCCCCCCTCCTGGCGGACCCGATCGCCTCCCCCGTCGGCATGGCCGCCCGCCTCCTCGGGTCGTTGTTGGCGGCGTATCTGCTCTGGATCGCCGTCCGCGAACGCCCATCGGTGGGCCCCGTGGCCGCACCGACGGCCCTGGGCGCCGTCACGGGCGGGTCGCGCATCGGCTGGCCGGCGGAGGTCCTCATCGCGGCCGCTGCGGCCGTCGTCGGGTTCGCCGGACACGGGCTGGGTGCTTTGGCGCTCGGTCCGGAACTGGCCAGCGCCGCCGGGTTCGCGATCGCGGCCCTGGCGATGGCGCCGCTGCTCACCGGCCGCGACCTGCTGCGCCTGGGGACGGGTCTGTTCCTGCTCCTGGATGCGGGGCTCATCGTGCGCGTCGCGCTCGGGGGCACGCCGGGTCCACTCGAGCAGCTCGTGACGAGCGCCGTGCTCATCGCGCTCGGCGGGACGCTGGCCGCCCTGACCGTCGCGGCTCGAGCCGATGGCCCGGGTGGCCTGGATCTCGCGGTCGAGGTCGGCATGCGCCGTCGACGCACGTCGGACGGGCGCCCGGTCGATCCGCCCGGCCAGCGTCGTCTTTCCGGCCGCTGACCGACCCAGGCCGAGACCGCCCGTGACCTTGCTCCCGTTCCTGATCGTGACGGTCGGCGGCGCCGTGGCCGTGCTGTTCGTGCGCGGGCCGGAACGGATCGCGACCGCCGTCGGGATGCTGGCCCTGGTGGCCGCCCTGGTCACGTCACTGGCGCTGCGGCCGGGCGAGACCCTGGAACTCGGCGGCAGCGGGATCGCGACCACCCCCTACCTGCGCCTGTTCCTGGTCCTTGGCTCGTTCGTCGGGCTGTTGCTGGCGGCCATCGGGACCGCCGCCGGCAGCCGGCGTGATGCGCCCGCGGTCACGCTCGCGATCCTGGGCACATCCGCGCTCGCGCTGGCCCTGCCCGATCCGCGCCTGGCGGTCCTCGCCGCGACGGCGGGTGGCATGTTCGGTGCCCTGTTGTGCATCGCGCCGGCCGGCGGGCGGTCCGGGGCGGCGATCGGGGCCCGCGCGCTCCGGGCGACGGTCGTGGCTGGGACGATGGCCATCGCGGCGACCGCCTGGATCGGCCGGGACCTGTCCGATCTCGCGGCCCGACCGGTCGTCTTCGGGCTGGCCTACCTCGCGATGGCGTTCGCTGTCGCGATCCGTCTCGGGGTCATCCCGGTGCACGCCTGGGCCGCCCGCCTGACGGACGCCGTGCCCGAGAGCGCCCTGCCGCTCGTGACGGCCTGGGCTCCGGCGGCTCTGGCGATCGTGGCCCTGGCCTGGACGGACGCATCGATCGCGCCCCTGCTGGTGGACCTCGAGCAGGCCCGCCTCGTGGTCATCGCCATCGCCCTGACTTCGATCCTGCTGGCGTCACTGGCCGCCTGGATCCAGGACGACCTGGAGCACATCGTGGGCTACACGATCGTGGGCGATGCGGCCGTGGTCATGCTGGCCATCGCGGCCCTGGATCCCGCGGCGTGGGCACCGGCCCGGCTGTGGATCCTGGCCTTCGTCGTCGCGCGTAGCGCGTTCGCTGCCTGGGCGGCCGCGGTGCGGACCACGTTCCAGACCGGGCGCGTGACGGAACTGCGGGGCTGGGCCATCCAGTCGCCGATCCTGGCGGTCGCGTTCGCGATCATCGTCCTGGCCAGCGTCGGGCTGCCCGGCCTCGCCGCCTTCGACGCACGGGGCACGCTCATCGACCTGACCGTGGACGGGCCGATCGCGCTTGTGGCCTGGCTGGGTGTGCTCTCGCCGCTGGCCTACTACGGGCGGTTGCTCGTCGTCGGGGTCAGTCGCCCGCAGCCTCGCCCAGGCGGGATCGCGGGCTGGCGGCCGCGCGTCTCCCCGGTCTCCCTGGTGGACCTCCGGCGCTGGGCCGCGATGACCTGGTCCGACAACCGGGCGTTCCTGGCCTCGTCGATGGCGACGCTCCTGGCCGTGCTCGCGCTGGCCGTCTCGGCCGGCTCGTTCGGGGGCCCGCAGGCGGCGGCCGGCCTGCCGCCGACCATCCAGGGCGCGGTCGAGTCGTTCGAACCCGGCGCGATCGAAGGCCCGAGCGACTCGGATGCCCCGGACCCGGAGCGGTCGGTCGAGCCGGAGCCGTCGGGTGACCCGTCATTCGAGCCCGTGCCGGTGCCCTCGAACTGACCCTGGCATGGGCACCAGGCGACCCGCGTCGGACGGCCCGCGACGGCGCCCGCGTTCCTGTCAGTCACCAGATCCACATGAACGTGCGTGGATCAGCGCAGGATCGACGGATCCCTGTCGTTTCGTCGATGGTCCACGAGGCGTTCGTGGCGATCCGGGTACTGGTGGCAACCCGGCCCCGTGCGAGCCAGCGGTGGTCGAGCGACCCCGGGCCCTCAGTCGGCCGGGGCGAGCACCCAGCGGTCGATGTCGCGCTCGTAGTCGAACAGCTCGTCGGCATCGAACCACAGGGCCAACTCGACGGTGGCCGCCTCCGGGCCGTCCGAGGCGTGGACGATGTTCTGCGCCGTCTCCAGGGCGAAGTCGCCGCGGATCGTGCCCGGGGCGGCCTCGTGTGGGCGCGTCGCCCCGTTGATGGCGCGCACGACCGCGATCGCGTTCGGCCCCTCGAGGGCCAGGGCGACCAACGGTGCGGAGGTGATGAAGTCCACGAGCCCGCCGAAGAACGGCTTGGCCCGATGCGCGTCGTAGTGCGCCTCGGCCGTCGCCCGATCGACGTGGACGAGCTTGAGGCCGACCACCTTGAGTCCGCGGTCCTCGTAGCGAGCCAGGATGCGTCCGCTCAGCTGGCGCTGGACGCCATCGGGCTTGATGAGGACGAGGGTGCGTTCGCTCACGCGGGTTCTCCTTCTTGGGATGGGTCGTCAGTGGTGGGGTCGATCGCGTCGGCGGGGTCGATGGGGTCGGGCTGGCGGACGGCGTCGGCGAAGGCCCGGCGGGCATCGAGTTCGCGGCCGACGAGACGATACGCATCGCCGCGCACGAACGCCAGCGCCGCTGATCGATCATCGACCACGAGGTCGAGGACGGCGGGGGCCAGCGCGGGGCGGACCCGGAGCACCATCCCGAGATGCAGCGCTGCGTCCGCGGCCCGTCCGTCCTGGAGGGCCTCCCGGCCGAGGTCGAGTTCGTCCTCCGGCACGGGCAGCTCTGGCATCACCAGCTGGTCGTCGTCGGCGTCGGCGTCGGCCGGGCCTGGTTCGCCGGGCGCGCCATCCATGGTGTCCCAGAGCCCGATCGGATCGATGTCGGGGGACGAGGGCTGGTCATCGTCCGCGGGATCGGCATCCGTGGGTTGATCGCGCGCCGGGCCGACAGCGGGGACATCGAACATCGTCGCGGCTGATGGCGGCGCAGCCAACGGGTCGGCCGGCCAGACCGCGGCCCGCGGCATCCCCGCGAAGACACCATCGAGTCGGTCGCCGGCCTCCGCCATCGCCCGTCGGGCGAAGCGGCGCGCCTCGGTCGGTCGGCCACGGGCCATCGCCGCCTCCGCGGCCACCACCAGGGCGACAAGCGGTCCGTCGTCACCGTCACCCAGGAGGGCCATCGCCGCCTCCCCGGCCCCCGCCACATCACCGGTCCGCCAGCGGGCCTCGGCCAGGTCCACGAGGCCGTCGTCATCGAGTTCGTCACGTCCAGCCAGCGTTTCCAGGCCGGCCCGCGCGAGCGCCAGCGACCCGAGGCGCAGGTGCAAGCCAGCCAGGACGAGGTCCGCCGAGCGGGTCGGCCGGTCGATCGGTGTCTCGGTCGCCACGGCGATCAGGCCGGCAGACGGAGGGCGCGATCGAGCCCGCGCAGGTAGCGCGCCGGGGCGACGGCCGCCAGGCGCAGACCCTCGTCGCGGAACAGGTCGCCGGCCACGCGCTGGACGTCGGCGGCGCTCACGGCCTCGACGGCAGCCAGCGCCTCGTCGATGGTCAGGACGCGGTCGTGCAGGGCCTCCTGCCCGCCGATCCACGAGGCGACGTGGCGGCTCTCGTCCATGCGCAGCTCCAGGCCGCCCATGAGGTAGCGCTTGGCCTTCACGAGCTCATCGGCGGGCACGAGCTCGTCGCGGAGACGGGCGAGCTCCGCAAGGATCGCGGCCAGGGCCTGCTTCAGGCCGCCCGGGTCCACCCCGGCCGAGACCTCCACGGCCCCCACGTCGCTGTAGTCCACGAGTCCCGAGCTGATGTCGTAGGCCAGGCCGCGCTCCTCGCGGACCGACAGGAAGAGCCGGCTGCTCATCCCGTCGCCCAGCACGCCATTGAGCACGGCCAGGATCCAGCCATCGGGGTGATCCCGGCGCAGACCGGGCAGGCCGACG
>JBPPMZ010000174.1:0-5951 GCA_051306295.1 Candidatus Limnocylindrales bacterium | reverse complement strand
CATGCCCGACCGGCCGGGCGATCCACCCGCTCCTCCACCCGCCCCCGCAGATCCGCCTGGAGGCCCGCCCGCGGGACCCTGACCGGGCGACCTGGCGGCGCCGCCGTCCCGCGGCCGTCCGTCGGCCCGCTCGGTGGTATCGTGCGTCGCGATGGGCGAGAGCGAACAGCCGGTCTTCCAGCGCGCCGTGGTCGCCCTCAACGGCGGACCGAGTGACGCGCGCATCGTGCGCCTCGTCGCCCCGCTGGCGGCTCGCGCCAAGGCTGAGCTCATCGCGGTCCATGTCGTCGAGATCGACTGGACCCTGCCCCTGGACGCCGATGTCGCCAGTCGGTCAGAGGAGGTCCAGCGGGTCCTGGACATGGCCGAGGCGATCGCCGAGCTGTCCAAGGTGACGATGGAGCCGGTCCTGCTCCAGGCTCGCGATGTCGGGGCGGCCATCGTCGACGAAGCGACCGAACGCGACGCGGACCTGCTCGTCGTCGGCCTGCCCTATCGCAAGCGGTTCGGCGGCGACTTCGCCATCGGACGCATCATCCCGTACATCCTGCAGAACGCTCCGTGCGCCGTCTGGGTCGTCCGCGAGCCGATGCCCGAGGAGTCATCGTGAAGATCGTTATCGTCGGGTGCGGGCGCGTCGGCGCCGCGGCAGCCGAGCACTGGGACCGGGCCGGTCACGACGTGGTCATCTTGGACCTCGAGACGCGCGCATTCGAGCGCCTGCCGTCGAGTTTCAGCGGGACCGCCATCCGCGGCGACGGCACGGACGAGGATGTCCTGCGGCGCGCCGGCGTGGAGGGGGCGGACATCCTGCTGGCCCTGACCGAGGGCGACAACCGGAACATCATGTCCGCGCAGCTCGCGTCCGAGGCCCTCCAGATCGGCCAGGTCGTGGCCAAGATCAACGATCCGCTCCGGGCGACCGCCTATGCCGAGCTCGGGATCGCGACGGTCTGCCGGACCGGCCTCATGCTCGATGCCATCAGCTCCCATCTGGCCCTGCCCGTCACTGGCCTCGCCGGGATGCTGGCCCCGACCGGACACCATCACCCCGGCGGCGTCCACGGCGACGGACCAGCGGACGCGCCGGTGAACGAGGTCGCGCCGAGCGCGACCGTGGAGGCCTGACCGTGTTCGTCCTGGTCGTCGGCGGTGGCAAGGTCGGGTATTACCTGGCCAAGGAACTCATCGATTCGGGCCATGAGGTCGCACTCATGGAGAAGAACGTGACGCGCGCTCGACAGATCGCCGACGAGATCGGCTCGATCGTCATCGCCCACGATGGCTGCGAGGGCAAGTACCTCGGCGAGGCCGGCTGCAATCGGGCCGACGTGGTCGCGGCCGTGACCGGCGATGACGAGGACAATCTCGTCATCTGCCAGATGGCCAAGCACCACTTCGATGTGCCGCGCACGATCGCCCGCGTCAACAACCCCAAGAACGAGGTGCTCTTCCGGCACCTGGGCGTGGATGAGCTGGTGAGCCCGACGCGGATGATCCTGGGCTCCATCGAGCAGGACATCCCGGTCAACGAGCTGCTCCACCTGGCGGCCCTCGGCGAGGGCGAGCTCGAGATCATCGAGGCGCACCTCCAGGCGGGCTCGCCGGCCATCGGCCAGGCCCCCCGGGACCTCGACATCCCGGATGGCTGTTCGCTCTTCGCCGTCATCCGCGATGGACTGGCGACGCCCCTGCGCCCCGACAGCATCTTGCGCGAAGGCGACAAGGTCATCGCCATCGGCAAACAGGAGTGCGAGGACATGCTCCACGCCCAGCTGATCGGCGACCCGGAGGCGGCCGCCGCCGGCTGACGGCTACTCGTGGATCGGCGGGCACGATCCCCGATCATTCGCAATTGCTGCGACGCGGCGATGTCACGGTCAGTGCCCAGTCCCGCATGAACGTGCAGGGTTCACCACCAGCATGGACCACATTCGCTTCGACGGGTGCACGTTCATCGCGGAACCGCCACTCACGGTGACGGTCGGTTGCAGAACCTCAACCCGCCGTTCACCGCAACACTCTTGACAACGCCATTGTCAACGTTCTAGCATCCGGTGGTGTCCAGGCGGACGTCGGCCACGAGGCTGCACGACCCGCCAGCCGCTACCAGACCGGTCGTCGTGAGGGCGACCACCACCAGCACAAGGAGGTGCATGACCATGACACTCATGCGCCGCACATCGCCGCTCGGCGAGCTCGTCTCGCTGCGCCACGCGATGGATCGGCTCTTCGACGACAGCGTCGTCCGACCCCGTTCATGGGGCTTCGGTGGCGATGGTGCGACCCCGCTTCCACTCGACATCTCGAGCACTGCAGAGGCGCTCATCGTGGACGCCGCGCTGCCCGGCATCCGACCGGATGATGTCGAGATCACCGTCGAGGACGGCACCCTGACCATCCGCGCAGAGTTCCGCCAGGAGCGCGAGGCCACGGAGGGCGAGATCCTCGTCAGTGAGATCCGCCGCGGTTCGGTCAGTCGAGCGATCGCGCTGCCCAGCGGCCTCGAGCCCGAGAGGGCCACGGCCTCGTTCGAACACGGCCTGCTCCGCCTCAGCATCCCTCGCGCGGAGGCGGTCAAGCCGCGCCAGATCCGCATCAGCCCGACCATCGATGGCCAGTCCACGAACGGCTCGGTCCGCACCGCCAGCGATGGCGTCCCGACCGCCGACGCGCACCAGCCGCAGCCCGGCGCCTGACCCGATGGCGTCCCCCCGGCCGGAGCGCGACCCGGAACGGCCCGTCTACGTCATCAGCGTGGCGGCCGGCATCGTCAGCGTCCATCCGCGCACGTTGCGGATCTACGAGGACGAGGGTCTGCTCTGCCCGGCGCGGACGCCGTCCAACATCCGCCTGTACAGCGAGAACGACATCCGGCGGGTCCTGTGGATCCGCCACCTGACCCAGGAGCGCGGCGTCAACCTCGCCGGCATCAAGATCCTGTTCGAACTCGAGGAGCGCCTCGGCGCTCGCATCCTCGAAGCCCTCTACGCCGAAGGGACCGGTGACGCTTCGGCGAACCGCCAGGCCCCCAGTCCATCCCCCCTCGATCGATCGACGGCCGACCGTTGACCGACCGACCGTCGGTCCATCCATCGGCGGGGCACCGCCCCGTCGTTCCCGTCAGCGCACTGTAGGAGCATCAGACTCATGGCCAAGCGACCGTCGACCCCGGTCGAGGAGCAGGACACCCCCACCACCAGCGGGGTGCGCGACCTGCCCCTCGTCGCACTCCGGGAGACGGTCATCTTCCCGGAGATGATCGTCCCGCTCCAGGTGGGCCGCGAGAAGAGCGTGAACGCGCTCAACGCCGCGGTCGCCGAGGGCGGCCCCATCGCGCTCGTCACCCAGCGCCAGGCCGAGCAGGAGGACATCGACGACCCCTCCGAGCTGTACACCATCGGCACCCTGGCCAAGATCGCCCAGGTCGTCCAGCTCCAGGACGGCACCGTCCGGGCCATCGTCCAGGGCCAGTCTCGTCTGCGCGTGCACGGCTTCTCGCAGACCGATGGCTACCTCCGGGCGTCCATCGAGGAGCTCCCCGACGTCACGCCAGAGGGCATCGAGATCCAGGCGCTGATGCGCACGGTCCAGGCCCAGATCGAGCAGTACGTCGCCAACGGAGCGCCCGTCCCGCCGGAGGCCGCCGTCGCGGCCCGCAACATCACCGAGCCCGGACTGCTGGCCGACATGGTCGCCTACAGCCCGGACATGAGCACCGAGCAGCGCCAGGAGCTGCTCGAGACGATCGACGTCGTCGAGCGCCTCAAGCTCGTCACGGACTTCCTCGCCAACCAGATCGAGATCCTCGAGCTGAAGGGCAAGATCCAGTCCGAGGTCAAGTCCGAGATGGACAAGACCCAGCGCGAGTACATCCTGCGCGAGCAGCTCAAGGCCATCCAGCGCGAGCTGGGCGAAGACGACCCGCAGCAGGCCGAGATCAACGAGCTGCGTGACAAGGTCGAGGCTGCCGGCATGCCCGACGAGATCAAGGCCCGGGCGATCAAGGAGATCGACCGGATGAGCCGGATCCCGTCCGCCTCGCCGGAGGTCGGCGTCATCCGGACGTACGTGGACTGGCTCGTGGGCCTGCCCTGGGACGTCTCGACCGACGACCAGCTCGACATCAAGGAGGCCGCGCGCATCCTCGATGAGGATCACTACGGCCTGGACAAGATCAAGGAGCGCATCCTCGAATACCTCGCGGTGCGCACCCTGGCCGACGAGATCCGCAGTCCGATCCTGGCATTCGTCGGGCCTCCCGGCGTGGGCAAGACCTCGCTGGGCAAGAGCATCGCCAAGGCGATGGGCCGCAAGTTCGTGCGGATGAGCCTGGGCGGTATCCATGACGAGGCGGAGATCCGCGGCCATCGGCGCACGTACATCGGCGCGCTGCCGGGCCGGATCATCCAGAGCATCAAGACCGCGGGCTCGAACAACCCCGTATTCATGCTCGACGAGGTCGACAAGATCGGCATGGACTTCCGGGGCGACCCGAGTTCCGCGCTGCTCGAGGTCCTGGATCCGGAGCAGAACAACACCTTCCAGGACAACTACCTGGAGGTGCCGTTCGACCTGTCCAAGGTGCTCTTCGTGGCCACCGCCAACCTGCTCGACCCCATCCCGGCCGCCCTGCGCGACCGGATGGAGATCGTCTACCTGCCGGGCTACACCGAGACGGAGAAGATCCAGATCGGCAAGCGGTTCCTCATCCCCAAGCAGATGACGAACCACGGCCTCAAGGACAAGCACATCCAGATCACCGACGGAGCGATGACCGAGCTCGTGCGCTCGTACACGCACGAGGCCGGCGTCCGGAACCTGGAGCGCGAGCTCGCCAACGTCATGCGCAAGACCGCCCGGCAGGTCGCCGAGGGTCGCAAGCGCAAGACGATCGTCGACGAGAAGAAGCTGGCCGATCTGCTCGGGCCGCAGCGCTTCGAGTACGGCGAGCTGGAGGCCGAGGACCAGATCGGCTCCGCGACCGGTCTCGTCGTGACCGAGGTCGGCGGCGATGTCGTCGCCATCGAGGTCACCAAGATGGAGGGCCGCGAGGACTTCATCCTGACCGGCCAGCTCGGCGAGGTCATGCGCGAGAGCGCCCGCGCCGGCCTGTCCTGGACCCGCGCCCACGCCCGGGAGCTGGGCATCTCACGCGAGGTGTTCGAGACCAACACGCTGCACATCCACGTCCCGGCCGGGGCGATCCCCAAGGACGGCCCGTCCGCCGGGATCACCATGGCCCTGGCCATCGTCAGCGCGCTGACCGGCATCCCCGTCCGCAAGGACGTGGCCATGACCGGTGAGATCACGCTGCGCGGTCGGGTCCTCCCGATCGGTGGCCTCAAGAGCAAGATCCTGGCCGCGCACCTGTCGGGTGCCCGGATGGTCATCCTGCCGCGCAGGAACGAGAAGGACCTGCCGGATATCCCCGAGGAGATCCGCAAGTCGATCAAGCTCGTCCTCGTCGACTCGATGGAGCAGGTGCTCGAGGCGGCTCTCCGGCGCAAGCCGAAGCCCCTCGTCGCCGAGCCGCCGAAGATCATCAAGGGCAACGACCCACTGGACCCGGAGCCCGCCGCGCAGCCGCGCGTCCGTCGCTCCGACTTTCCGCCGACCGACCAGCCACCGATCGTCGTGCGGGGCGGCTGAGGCCGCATCGCCAGGTGGCGGGCCCCCGGCCCGGAGTGACCCGACATGGACTACAAGGATTACTACGCGGTCCTCGGTGTACCCAGGACCGCGTCGCAGGCCGAGATCAAGAAGGCCTTCCGCAAGCTGGCGCGCCAGCATCATCCGGACACGAAGCCGGGCGATGTCGCCGCCGATCGGCGCTTCAAGGAGGTCAACGAGGCGAACGCCGTCCTGTCCGACCCGGACAAGCGGGGCCTCTACGACCGGATGGGCGCCGACTGGGAGGCCTACGCCCGCGCGGGCGCAACGGCGGGGGC
>JBPPMZ010000173.1:0-5767 GCA_051306295.1 Candidatus Limnocylindrales bacterium | reverse complement strand
CGGCCCCCACCGGAGCGACCCGTGGCGAGCAGCGACCCCATCCCCTACGCCGAACTCCACGCCCACACCAACTTCTCGTTCCTGGACGGCGCCTCGGCCCCGGACGAGCTGGTCGCCCGGGCCGTCGAGCTGGGGCTCCACGGGTTGGCCGCCACGGACCGCGACGGCCTGTACGGATCGGTCCGTTTCTCGAGCGCGGCCCAGGAGGCGGGCCTCCATCCGGTCGTCGGCGTGGAGATCGAGCTCATCGATGCCGCCGTGGCGGATCCCGCATCGATCGTCATGCCGGCGCGTCGGCCACGTCGTCGAGGCCGCCCCGTGCCGCCTCCGGAGCGCCAGGTCGAGGAGGGTCGTCCGGACCGCCCCCGGCCCGAGCGTGCGCGTCTCCCTGGCCATCGCGATCCGGTCAAGGAGGACCTGCGCGGCATCGGCGCCCGGGCGCGCGGCCCTCGGCTCGTCCTCCTGGCCCGCGACCAGATCGGCTGGCGCAGCCTGTGCCGTCTGCTGTCGCGCGCGAACCTGGCCGGCACGAAGGGCGTGCCGCGCGTGGACCACGCCCTCCTGGACGCCCACCACGAGCAGGTCATCGCGCTGTCGGCCGGGCGGAGCGGGGAGATCGGCCGCCGCTTGCTGGTCGGCGACCGAGACGGTGCCCGGGCGGCGGCCGAGCGGTTCGCGGGGATCTTCGGTGACGAGGGGTTCTTCATCGAGCTGGCGCATCACCTGCGACCCGACGATGACTGGCTGGTGGCGGGTTCGGCGGCGCTCGCCGCGGATCTGCGCATCCCGGTCGTCGTGACCAATGCCGTCCATTACGCTCGACCGGAGGACCGCGAGCTCCACGACGTGCTGACGGCCATCAAGCACGGCCGGACGCTCGATACGCTGGCCGACCTGCGCCGGCCCGACGGCGAGTCGTACCTGAAGTCGGGGGTGGAGCTGGCCGCTCTCGGCGCCTCGCTGGATCGGGCGTCGGCGCGTGCGTGGCGCGCCGGCATCGAGCGCTCGGTCGCGGTCGCAGCCGCGTGTTCGGTCGATCTGGGCTTCGAGCAGTACCGCTTCCCGGGCTTCCCGGTCCCGGACGGGGAGACGCCGTTCAGCTACCTCGTCGACCTCTGCCAGCGCGGCGCCCGGCGCCGCTACCACCCGCTCACGCCGCCCGTCGTCAAGCAGCTCGCCCACGAGCTCGACGTCATCGAGCGGACCGGCCTCGCCGAGTTCTTCCTCATCTGCTGGGACCTGATGCGCTTCGCCAAGGAGCGCGGGATCCCGGCCCAGGGGCGGGGGAGTGCGGCGGGCTCCATCGTGGCCTACGTACTGGGCATCAGCCGGGTCGAGCCGATCCGCCACAACCTGCTCTTCGAGCGGTTCATCAACGAGGGCCGAACGACCTACCCGGACGTCGATATCGACTTCTCCAGCGAGCGCCGGGAGGAGGTCATCCAGTACGTCTACGGCCGCTACGGCCCGGAACACACCGGGATGGTCTGCAATCTCGTCACGTACCGGGCCCGTTCGGCGGTCCGCGAGGTCGGCAGCGCGCTCGGGTTCCCGCGGCCACTGGTCGATCGGGTGGCCAAGGCGCTCGAGACGTACGACAGCGTCATGGTCCGCCGCGACCTGGAGGCTGACGGCGGCTTTGCCGAGTTCTTCCGGACGCCATCGGCGACGGAGGATGCGCCGCTCGCGGTGGCCGCGGCGCAGGGCATGACCGACGCGATGGGCCAGCTCAACCACGCCCGAGGTGGGCGACTCGGCACGGGAGGGACCGGCGCTTCCGGAATCGCCACTGTGAGTGGCGCAAGTGCGATGAACGTGCTCGGCTTGAACCCCGGAGCGCAGTTTGGAGGTCCGGCCACGCACGTTGGTGCGAATCGTGGCACCAGCAGTGTCGCGCAGGCCCCGGCGGCCAGGACCCCCGCCTTCCGCGCCGATCCGCTCGCGCCGCGGACGCCGATCCGTGGCGGTGGCCCATCCGACGACGAGGGCGGCCCGGGCGACACCCCGGCCAGCGTCGCCTGGCTGCAGGCCGGTCGGGGCACGGGCTACGTGGCCGTGGATCCGGACCACGGGATGGCGTTGCCGCCGCCGCGTTCCACGGATCCCCTTGGCCGGCCGGCCCACTGGGACCCGCCGCCGGCCCGCGATACGCCGCACTCGTCCGTGGCCCGGGTGGAGCCGGAGCCGCGGCCCACGGCGCGCGGCGGCTCGACCGTGACGATGAGCCACTGGGAGCGCTGGCTGGAGTTCTGCGCCCGGATCGACGGCTTCCCGCGCCACCTCTCGATCCACAGCGGCGGCATGCTCGTGACCGCGGCGCCGCTCATCGATATCGCGCCGATCGAGCGCGCGACGATGGTCGACCGGGTCGTCGTCCAGTTCGACAAGCGCGATGTCGAGACGTTGAAGCTCATCAAGCTCGACCTGTTGGGTCTCGGGATGCTGGCCGCGATGGACGAGACACTCCAGCTCATCGAGCACGACTGCGGCGCGTGCCTGGACCTTGATCGCCTGCCCGAGGACGTGCCGGAGGTGTTCGCCATGCTCCAGGCCGCGGACACGGTCGGCGTCTTCCAAGTGGAGAGCCGGGCCCAGATGCAGACCCTGCCCAAGTCCCGGCCGCAGAACCTGGACGACCTCGTGGTCGAGGTCGCGATCATCCGGCCGGGCCCCATCCAGGGCAATGCCGTCCACCCGTACCTGCGCCGCAAGCAGGGCCTGGAGCCGGTGACCTACCTGCACCCGACCCTGGAGCCCATCCTCAAGGACTCGATGGGCGTGATCCTCTACCAGGAGCAGATCATGCGCATCGCCACCGACGTCGCCGGGTTCACGCCGGCGGGCTCGGACGGGTTCCGGCGGGCGATGGGCACGTGGCGCTCCAGTCGGGAGATGGAGAAGCTCCATCGCCAGTTCGTCGATGGTGCGCTGCGCCAACCCGGCATGGAAGAGGCGACGGCCGAGGAGCTGTTCCGCCAGGTCGCGGCGTTCGCGTCGTTCGGGTTTGCCAAGTCGCATGCCGCGGCGTTCGCCCGGACGGCCTACGAGTCGTCGTTCCTCAAGCTGTTCTATCCGGCCCAGTTCCTGGTCGGCCTCATCAACGCCCAGCCGATGGGCTTCTACCCGGTCGAGGTCCTGGTCAACGACACGAAGCGCCACGGGGTGGCCGTCCTGCCGGTGGACGTCAACGGCTCGTCGTACAAGACCACGACCGAGTGGGTGGGCCCCGAGGGTCAGCCGGCACCGATCGTCTCGTCGGCCTGCGTCATGCCGTCCGCGGCGGCGCGTCGGCGCTGGACGCCCGAGGTGACCGTCGGCTGGGGCGTGCGCCTGGGACTGCATCTCGTCAAGGGCATCGGCGAAGAACGGGCGGTGCGCCTGGATGCGGAGCGGGATCGCGGGGCGTATCGAAGCCTGGCGGACGTCGTGGAACGGACCGACCTGCCCGAGGAGGTCCTGGAGCGGCTCATCCGCAGCGGGGCGATGGATTCGCTGGGTCGGCCGCGGCGCGAGCTGCTCTGGCAATTGCGCGAGGTGGCCGGCGCGTCACGCGGCCGTGGGTTCCGGTACGCGAAGCGGGGTGCGGCCGCTGCCCGGCCGATGGACCTGCGCCTGCCGGCGACGGACGCGCCGATCCTGCCGCCCATCACCGAGTCGGAGCGGATCGGCGATGCCTACGCGGTCCTGGGTGTGGATGCGCGCCAGCAGGTGGTCGCCCTGTTCCGGCCGGCGCTGGACCGGTTGGGTGCCGTGACCAATGCGGCCCTCGCGGACCGCCGGTCGGGTCCGGTCCGGGTCGGCGGCCTGGTCGTGACCCGTCAGCACCCGATGACCGCCAAGGGAACGGTCTTCCTGGCCCTCGAAGATGAGACCGGGATGGTCAACGTCACGATGTGGCCGTCGGTCTGGGAGCGCCTGCGCGGCGTGGTCCGGCGGCATGCCCTGCTGCTCGTGGACGGGGACCTGCAGCGGGAGGGATCGGTGGTCAACGTGATCGCTCGCGAGGTCCGGCCACTCCCCGAGGTGGCCGCCGCGGCCGGCGGACCGGATCAGCCCGGAGGCGTCCGACAGCTGGGCATGGCCGGGATGCGGCGCCTGGGCTGAATCAGAACGCCGGCGTCGACCCTGACGGGCCGGCTCCGGCGTTCACGGATGGCTCCCACGACGTTGCGACGGCGACCGCCCTGGCGGCCCGAGCTTCCGCTTCCGACGAAACGCTGTCGCGTGCGTCGGAGCGCATCCAGTGACTCGTTCGCGCGACCCACCGCGCCGGATTGCGCCTTCGTTGCGAACAGGTCAGCGGCGGGCGGCGGCCTTCTGGTTGGCGGCTCGACTACGCCCATCCGCCCCTCGCTTCGGGGCGCCACCACCACCGCGTCGACCGCGGTTCGGATTGGAGAGGGCCAGGAAGCGTCGATACCACGCGGCGCCCGACGCGAACAGCGCGCCCATGATCGGCGACAGGACGAAACCGGACAGGATCACGTCCTGCGCGAGGCCGGGCGTCGGCGCCGCGGCGACCACCGCGGAGAAGACGGTCAGGATCAGGAAGGCATAGCAGGCGGCCGAGACGAGGCCGACGATGACGCCCAGCAACCACGAGGCGCGGGTCGCGAGGAAGCCCGCCAGGAAGACGCCGCCGATCGCCGGGGTCTGGATGAAGTACGCGAACACGAACTTGGTCACGATGTCGGCGCCCTGGGTGACGTAGAACGCGGCGGTGGCGACGACCGTCAGGGCCAGCGGGATCAGGAGCGCCCGACTGCGCAGAAGCTGGGGCAGCGCGGCCAGGTCGCCGCGCAGGTCCAGGGGCCGGAACGAGCGGCGGAACGCGTCCACGATCCCCATCCGGGCGGGACCGGCGGCGGCTGCGGTGGTCGGGCTAGACGTCGTGCGACCGGCGGGTGACGTGCCAGCCTCGGGCGCCTCGTCGGTCGACGGATCGAACTCGGGGTCGGCCTCGCTTCGATAGCGGCGGCGGGCTTCGGCTCGGGCAGTCCTCTTGGCGCGGGCCACGGTCTCTCCTGGGGTGTCGTCGTCAGGTTGGAAGGTCGCGACATCGTAGTCGATAAGTGCGCGATAAGCGCCGACTGGTATGACTTGCACTGCGCCGCTGACATGTCCCGCCTACCCCGCCGGGAGGTCTGGTATGGGTCGTTCCCGGCGCGCGGATCTGGCCGCGTTCGCACTCGTCTTCCTGGGCTCCACGTTCCTGCCGATGGGTCAAGCGACCCGGGCCGCGGCTGTCACGTGGCCGACGTCGTCCCTGGTCGTCTCCGAGGTCCAGACCGGCGGCGCGTCGGCGTCGGACGAATTCGTCGAGGTCGCGAACCAGGGGGATGCCCCGGTCGATCTCGTCGGGCTCGAGGTCGTCTACGCCACGTCGTCGGGCTCGACCGTCACGCGCAAGGCGACCTGGGCGACGTCCGTGATCCTGCTGCCCGGACGGCGCACGCTCCTCGCCAACGCCAGCGGCATCCTTGCCGGCGCCGCCGATCTGACCTATACGGGTGGCTTCGCGGCCACGGGTGGCGCGGTCGCGTTGCGCATCGTCGGCGGCTCCGTCATCGACGCCGTGGGCTGGGGTGACGCGACCAATGCGTTCGTCGAGGGGTTCGTCGCGCTGGCGCCGGCCGCGGTTTCCAGCCTGGAGCGACTGCCCGGCGGTCCCGACGGGAACGGCGTGGACACCAACGACAACGCGTCCGACTGGTTCGTGTCGCTGACGCCTGAGCCACAGGGCCTGAGCGCCGCTCCTGCGCCGACC
>JBPPMZ010000172.1:0-6634 GCA_051306295.1 Candidatus Limnocylindrales bacterium | reverse complement strand
GGGCCGGTCTGCGGGGGGCGGGTCAGTATAGAACATCCGTTCTAGTCTGGATCGCCCCCGATGACAGGGCCTGGTCATGACCCGGACGAAGGAGCGACTGGACAGACCGACGGCAGGGGAGTCTCATGAGGCCGTGCAGCGCCCGCGCCCGCTTCATCGAGCCGCCACGGCCGGGCTGGCCCTGTTACTGGCCGTCCTCGTCCTGCCCGCCGCGCCGATGGTCGGCAGCGGCTCGCCGGTCCGGGCCGCGACGGAGATCCGCCCGCGCATCACCGGCATCGCCCCGCTCAGCCACGAGGTCTTCGGCTACCTGCCCTACTGGCGCCTCGACGCGAACACCGCGGGGCGCATCGACTACCGGCTGGTCTCGACCATCGCCTTCTTCGGGATCGGGATCTTCGGGACCGGCGCGCTCGACCGTGACTGGGTCGGCTATCGCGAGTACGTCGGCGAGGATGCCGCTGCGGTGACCAATGCAGCCCACGATCAGGGCGTCCGGGTCGTGCCCACCTTCCAGCTCTTCGACTCGGCCGACGGCGCTCCGAGGATGACGAAGTTCCTGGACAGCACGACCAACCAGGACCGCTTCATCGCCGAGGCGCTCGACCTCATGGCCGCCCGCAAGGCCGATGGCGCCAGCCTGGACTTCGAACCCGTCAAGGCGGTCAACGCCCGGGCCGACAAGTACGTGGCCTTCGTCGCCCGCTTCCGGACCGCCATGCTGGCACGCTTCCCGGATTCGACCCTGGTCAATGCCACATCTGCCGGCGCGAACCAGACCACTGTCGAGGGCCTCGTGCCGCACGTCGATCGCCAGATGATCATGACCTACAACTACCGCTGGACGGGGTCGACGCGCACGGGCGCCATCGCTCCGCTCGACAACACGACCCGGACCGTGAAGATCCACATCGCCAAGATGTTGCAATGGGCGCCGGCCGGCCGGATCCTCATGGGCGTCCCGTACTACGGATACGACTGGCCGGTCACGAGCGCCGTGCCCAACGCGACCGTCCAGTCCGACAAGGCAACCTTCGGCGCGGTCAAGACCATGACCTACGCCTCCGCGCGAGCCTTCCTCGCGGCGCACCCGGAGGTCGTCCGCCAGTACGACGCCCTGGAGGGCAGCGGCTTCTACACGTACTGGTCGACCAAGTACGGCACCTACCGGCAGGTCTACTTCGAGGAGGAACGCAGCCTCGCCGACAAGTACGACTACGCCATCGCGACCGGCCTCGCCGGCGTCGGCATCTGGACCCTGGGCAATGACGCGGGATACACCGAGCTGTGGGATGTCCTGCGCTCGAAGTTCTACGCCCCGGTCCGGCAGATCGCGGTCGGTGGTCGGATCGCCGATGTCTTCCGCCGCTCCGGCGTGGTCTACGCCGTCGTCAAGGTGCGAGCGAGAGAGACCGGCACGATCCCCGAGCGTGGCGCCTTCCGCTGGACGATCAGGGATGCCGCGGGGCGTCTGATCAGGTACGGCTCCTGGCCGCGCGAGACGCTCTATCCGGGTCGCCTGGCCACCCATCGCGTGACGGTCCGGTTGGGCACCGCGAGCGCGCTGCGGGCGGGAACGTGGACCATCCGTGTGCGCTTCATCACGAGCGCGAAGACGTGGCGCTCGCCGGTCATCGAGTTCCGCCAACGGTACTGATCGCGACCCGGACGACCGGCGGCGGCGGCCGCTCCAGGGTCGTGAAACATCTTCCGGTCGCGTGGCGTCTCATCGCCATGCAAGCGCCAGTCGACTTCCATCGCCCGCTCCGACCGGTCCTCACGACCGCGCTCCGGACGGCCCTGGCGGTATCGATGGCGATGCTGCTGATCCTCGTCCTCCTGCCCGCGGTGATCGCGGCGCAGGCAGCGGCGATCTAGCACCACACGACGTCTCGGCGCCTGGGGGCTCGGGACGACTCGGCGGCGTCGACCGCGATGGTCGGCGCTGACCTTGCCGGAACGTTGGTGAGCAACGTCCACTCCGGCCGCAGGACCCTCGTCGCATGGGGGCGACGGGGGTCCTGCCATGTCCGGGCCATACCGCGGCCGCGGCACCCGAACGTACGGGTCGAAACGCTGGGTGGCATGGAGTAGGGTGCGGCCATGATCGCGACCTCGGTCCTGCCACTCCCCCGCTCCGGACGCCTGCTGATCGCGCTGGCCGCCGCGTTGCTGATCGGCGTCGCACCACTGGCACTCCCGGTGCGAGCCGCCCTGCCGCTCGACGGTGTCGTCATCGCGCTTGATCCCGGCCACAACGGCGGCAACGCCGCGCACGCCACGGAGATCGCGAAGAAGGTCTGGATCGGCAACGGCTGGAAGCCGTGCAACCAGGTCGGAACCTCGACTCGCAGTGGCTACTCCGAGCACCGTTTCAACTTCCTCGTGGCGAGGGCCGTCCGGTCGCGCCTCGAGGCGCTCGGCGCCGTCGTCCGCATGACACGCACCACCGACGACGGCTGGGGGCCGTGCGTCGACAAACGCGGGAAGTTCGGTGAGAAGGTCGGCGCCGACCTGCTGCTCAGCATCCACGCCGACGGGGCGAGCTCCGCATATCGCGGCTTCTTCGTCATGAAGCCAGGCGTCGTGGTGGGGTACACCGATGACATCGCGGCCCGCTCCGCCGTCCTCGCGAGGGCCATGCGACGCGGGCTGCTGGATGCCGGCCTGCCGATGGCGAACTACTACACCACGACCGGGATCAAGACCCGGACCAACCTCGGCACCCTCAATCGGTCGGATGTACCGGCGGTCATGGTCGAGTGCGGCAACATGAAGAACAGGAGCGATGCGGCGCGGATGACCACGATTCGCGGGAGGGCTCAGTACGCCGACGGGCTCGTCGCCGGGATCCGGCGCTTCCTGGGTCGTTAGCCGGACGGCTGCGGCAGCCGCGCCGGCCGCATCCGCGCTCCGAGCCTAGACTGGCCGGCATGCACACGCGATCCCGCCACCTTCTCTTCCTTGCCTTCTCCGTCATCGCCGCCGTGGCGGCCGCCTGCGGCCCGGGCGGCGCGTCCCCCGACACCACGATCGGCGCGACCACAGGGCCGACGAGCGCCGCACCGACCCCGATCCTGTCCGCCGGCCCGGTCGAGCCCGGAGTGAGTGGCGCTCCGCCCGCCTCCCAGACGGAGACGGAGTGGGGCACGATCTGGGATGGGGTCCCAGCGGGATTCCCGCGCTTTCCCGGTGGCCGCAGCGCGGACGACGCAACGGCTGAACCCGTGTCGGATGCGTACGCCGTCGCGGACGTCGATCCGGCGGAGATCGCCTCGACGCTCCAGACGACCATGGAGAACGCGACGTACAGTACGGAAGGCTTGTCCGGGCCGCTCGAGGATGGGCGCTTCGTGCTCGCCTCGGTCGGTGACGCCGGTTGCCGGATCGAGACCCGGATCGTGCCCCAGGGCAACCAGGTGTTCGTGATGGTGCGCTACGGCGCCGCCTGTCCCGCCGCCTGATCGAACGACCACAAGGAGTCTGCCCCCGATGAACCCTCGACCGATCGACTTCGTCGGTGCCGCCGTGCTGGCGATCGTGCTCATCGGCCTCGTCGCCCTGTTGGTGGCCGGCAATATTCCGGCCCCGGAGGCGTAGCTCAACGTCGGCTGCGCGACATCCTTCCTGCGCCAGACGTCTATGCTGCAGGTGGATCGGCCGGGACTCTGATCCAGGGCTCTTGTTGGGGGAACGGCACCATGCAATCGGCGCAGCCACGAGATGTCGGCGCCCTGATCCTCGTGATCGGGGTCTTCCTCATCCTCTTCGTCGTCAGCCTGACCGTGGGGTCGCCGTTGCGCTGATCCCGGCCAGGATCAGCTCGATGCCGGTGGCGTACGCGACGTCGATGTCGCCTCCCAGCCGGAACGCACCGGCCGATTCCATGCTCGTGAAGCCGTGCGCCCACGCCACGATCGTTCGGGCCGCCGGCAGGGCATCCGCCTCGCCCACCAGTCGGGAGGTCGCGGCGACGATCGGTCGGCCGAGGGACGCCATGGTCGTCGGATCCGGGGCCATGCCCGGTCCCAGGTTGGCGAACAGGAGCCTGTAGCCCTGGGGATTGGCGTGCACGAACGCTCGATACCTGTGCGCGATCGCGCGCAGCTGGTCGGCGGCGTCCGTGACGTCGAGCGGGCTGCGGAGGGCACGGGCAAGGTCCTCGGTGATCGCGTCCGTGACCGCGCGGATCAGGGCTGACCGGTCAGCCACCCGCTTGTAGAGCGATGGCGGGCGCACGCCGACCCGCAGGGCCACGGCCTGCATCGTGACCGCGTCGAGGCCGTCGGCTTCGAGGATGGCGCGCGCCGCGGCGACGATCGCGCCACTCGAGGTTCGGGCGGGGGCCGGGCTCATGTGGGTCGTCTCGCCGTCATGGTCGTCATGGTGGTCGCATTCTAGGCTATGGACAATAGCCTTGATGGCTATGTATCGTAGCCAACAGCGGATCGGCTCTGACCGGTCCGAATCGAACGCACACGGGAGCCATGAGCGCGATGACGACGCAGATCAGCCAGCCCACGATCGACGAGGTGGCGCCGCCGTCCACCCGGGTCTGGCTACGCCCTGAGGGCCTCGCCGCCTTCGTCGCCGGCCTGGTCCTGTTCGTGGCGCTTGGCGGGCCATAGCTGCTCGCGATCCCGCTGTTGCTCGTGCCGGACATCTCGATGGTCGGCTACCTGCGCGGCCCGCGACTCGGGGCGCTGACCTACAACCTGGTCCACAACTGGGCCATCGGCCTGGCGGTCCTCGGCCTCGGGGTCTGGTCTGAGATCGGCGCGGTCACGATGGCCGGGGCGATCCTGATCGCCCATGTCGGGATGGATCGCGCCCTCGGCTACGGCCTGAAGCTCGCGACGTCGTTCCAGGACACGCACCTCGGCCGCATCGGCAAGGCGCGCTGAGGTCAGGCGCCGCTACTGGTGGTGTCGGGTGTGGGATGAACGTGCAGGGCGGTCCGTGAGATCCGCACGATACGGGGGTCCGGCGCGCATGTTCATCGGCAGATGGGCACTCAGGGTGGCGCCGCGGGGCGCGCTGAGGGTCAGTCATACAGGCGCTCCAGGTGCCACGTGCCGGCCACGCGATCCAGGTAGACGAGGGCCAGCCAGCGCTCCCCCACGACCTTGACGTAGTCACGGGCGATCGGGTCGCGCCACCAGGCCTCCTCGACCCGCCAGCGATTGCAGACCTCGACCGCCTCGCGCCGGCCATTCCAGCGGATAGCCACGAGGCGGTCGTCGTCGTCGAGCTCGACGTCGATGCGGGGGTGTTCGCGCAGGAGGCGGGTCATGCGCGGGATCCCGTGCCGGGCCGGGCGACCGGCCCGGCGTCCGGCCCCGCATCGCCCAGGCCGACGCCCAGCCACGCCCAGCGGTCCTCGGGGAGCGGCGCTTCGGGGTCCGTGACGGTGACCCGCCGGACGCGATCCTCCCCGTAGGTCAGGGCGAGCCTGGCCAGCTGCCAGCCCAGGCGGGCCGTGCGCGCAGCCTGGGGCACGAACACCGAGAGCTGCTGGCCGGCGGCCGGGGTCGTGCCGCGCAGCTCCAGGTCCAGGCGCTGCACGGCGGCCGGTGGTGGTTCCCGTTCCAGGCGCGCGAACAGGAGGCGCTCTACCGCCTCGGGGTCCGCGGTGGGTTCCGGGAAGCGCTGCTCGACATCCATCCGCAGCGGCGTGCCGGTCGGGGCGAATGCCAGATCGAGTTCCAGGGTGAGGTGGGCCCGGTCCGCTGCGAGTCCCCGGCCGGTCAGTTGCGCGGCGAGGGCCGCGACCAGCCGATGGAGCATGAACCGCAGCGGCTCCAGGTCCTCGACCGGCGGTTCGATGGGGATCGCGAGACCCAGGCGCTCGGGGGCGTGGCGGGCCCGGAACGGCTCGGTCTCCTCGCCCCGGGCGCGGGCATGGAGCTTCGCCCCCTCGTCGCCGAACCGGGCGATGAGCGCGGACCGCGGGAGTTCCGCGACGGCCCCGATCCGTCGCAGGCCGAAGCGCGTGAGACGGGCCCGGATGTCGCCGTCCGTGGTCAGCAGGCCGGACGGTCGATCGGCCAGGAACGCGGCGTCGTCGCCCGGCGGGACCACGACCGGGGAGCCGGCACGGGCCGCGACGGCCGCGATGGTCGCCGTGAAGTGCGTGCCGGCGATCCCGACCCGGGGAGCGAACCCCTCCCCGCGGAGCGTGCCACGCAACGCGGTACTGACGCGCTCGATGAGGGCGGGCTCAGAACCCCACAGCGGCCCGAGGCCATCGATGCCCATCTCGAACAGGCCGAAGGCTACGCCCGTCGGATCGGCATTCCCCGCCAGGCTCGGGCTGGATCGCCCGAGCGCCTCGAACACCGCCTCGGCAACCGCCCGGTCCGCGTCGGGATCGGGCTCGATGAAGGTCGCCTCAGGGACGAGTCGATGAGCGCTTGCCAGCGGCATCCCGCGTCTGACGCCCAGGGCTCGCGCGTCCGGACTGGCGTCGATGACCGGGCCCGGATCCCACGGCCGACCGCCCAGTACGAGCGGCCCCGGCGGGAAGGGCTCGGAGCGGCGGACTGCCGCCAGGCCCAGGGGCAGGTGCGGCACGAAGATGTGGAGACGTCGCATGGTGGTCGGACTCGCGATCGGGGGCCTCAGGAGCGGGGGC
>JBPPMZ010000171.1:0-18720 GCA_051306295.1 Candidatus Limnocylindrales bacterium | reverse complement strand
CGGTCGGACACCTGATGAGGACGCCACGATGACCGCTGCCCCGACGCCCCTCCCCGCCCCGATCACGCCCGCCGGCCCGGGCGCCGGCGCCGCCGGCTCGACCGCCGACGGCCGCAAGCCCACCGCCCGCTGGAGCTACATCCTCCTGACCGGCGGCCTGGTGCTCATGGTCGGACCGTTCCTGTGGATGATCCTGGGCTCGCTCAAGCCGGCCCAGGACTTCCTGCGCAACCCACCGACCTTCCTGCCCTCGACGTTCACGACCGACAGCTACGGCCGGCTGTTCGAGCAGCTCGACTTCCCGCGGTTCTTCTTCAACTCGTCGGTCATCGCCCTGGCCGTGACCCTGGGCACCCTGCTCTTCTGCCCGATGCTCGGCTACGCCCTGGCCAAGCTGCCGTGGGCCGGGAAGCGCGTCGTCATGGGCGTGGTCCTGGCGACCCTCATGGTCCCTGCCGGGATCACGATCATCCCGAACTTCATCCTGATGAGCAATCTCGGGCTGGTGAACACCTACCCCGGGCTGATCCTGCCGTTCCTGGCCGGTCCGTTCGGCGTGTTCCTTATGCGCCAGTTCATGCTCAGCATCCCGGACGAGCTCCTGGAGGCCGCCCGGATGGACGGCGCCAACGAGTTCCGCGTGTTCTGGTCCGTGGTCATGCCCATCGCCACGCCGATCCTCGCGACCCTTGGGATCCTCACCTTCCTGGGCAACTGGAACAGCTTCATCTACCCCCTCGTGATGGCCCAGGAACCGCAGATGTACACGCTGCCCGTCGCGCTCGCGACGTTCGCGACCGGCCAGTACCAGGCCGACCACGGGATGCTCATGGCCGGATCCGTGATCCTGGTCGTACCCGTCCTGATCGTGTTCGTCCTGTTCCAGCGCTGGATCACCGAGGGCATCGCCACCACCGGCCTCAAGGGCTGACGACACCCCCGACCACGTCCCCATAGCGAGGTTCGACATGCCCATCCGACGACGCGCGCTGCCCCTGGCCATGGTCGTCGGCCTGCTGGTGACGATGGTCGGCTTGCCGACCATCTCGCTTGCCGCCGATGGTTCGAAGCTCCGACCCGCCGACCAGGCGACGCTCCTGCGCTACGCCCGCGACACGTGGGCGTCGTTCGTGGCCATGACCGATCCGACGACCGGCCTGCCGGCCGATAGCCTCCTGGCCGACGGCACCCCGAGCGTCCAGACCTCGACCACGAATATCGGCGCCTACCTGTGGAGCACGCTCGTCGCTGAGCGGCTGGGGATCATCAGGCACGCCGATGCGGTCACCCGGATGACCGCGACCCTGACCTCGCTCGAGACGATGGAGCGCCACATCCCGAGCGGCCAGTACTACAACTGGTACGACCACACGACCGGCGCGAAGCTCACGGCCTGGCCGCCGTCCGGTGACCCGATGATCCCGATCCTCTCGTCGGTCGACAACGGCTGGTTGGCGGCGGGCCTGCAGGTCGTCTCGACCAGCGTCCCGGAAGTCGCGTCGCGGGCCGCAGCCCTGTTCGACAGCATGGACTTCGGCTTCTACTACCGGCCGGAGGTCAACCGGATCGCCTTCCACGTCGCGCCGGACACTGGCGCTTCCCCGTGCTGCTACGACACGATCGTCAGCGAGAGCCGGATCGCGAGCTACATCGGGATCGCCAAGGGCGAACTGCCGGCCAAGGAGTACTTCGGGGCGTGGCGCACCTTCCCCGACACGTGCGACTGGAGCTGGCAGGAGACCAAGCCGCTCGGCGTCAATCGGACCTATCTCGGCGTGTCCGTGTTCGAGGGCGCCTATCCGTACGCCGGCATGCGCATCGTCCCGGGCTGGGGCGGGAGCATGTTCGAGGCCCTCATGCCCAGCCTGTTCGTGCCTGAAGAGGCGTGGGGCAAGCAGAGCTGGGCCGTCAACCATCCGCTCACCGTGGCCGCCCAGATCCACCACGGCATGACGGAGGCCGGCTACGGCTACTGGGGGTTCTCGCCGTCCAACACGCCCGAGGGTGGCTACTCCGAGTACGGCGTGGACGCCCTGGGCATGAACCCAGAGGGCTACCCGTCCAACGAGGCCAAGACCTTCGTCGATCCCGGGTTCGACGGTTGCCGAGCCGGGCAGCCGGTCCCGGGGCCCGAGGCGTACGTGAACGGCGTCGTGACCCCGCATGCCGCGTTCCTGGCGCTGCGCTGGGCACCGACCGAGACGCTGGCGAACCTCGCCAACCTTGAGGACGACTTCGACATCTACGGGAAGTGGGGCTTCCGCGACTCGGTGAACGTCGACAGCGGCGCGGTGTCGGGTGCGTACCTTTCGCTGGACCAGGGGATCATCATGGGCGCCATCGGCAACGCGCTCGGCAAGGACCTGCTGCGCGACGCATTCGCAACGCCCGCGTTCAAGCGGGCGCTCAAGCCGATCATCGCCATGGAGCAGTTCGGCGCGATGCCGACAGCCAGCATCCCCGCCCCGTGACCGCGGTCGACGCCTCGCACGCGAGGATCGCCTGGTTCGAGACGGCCGGGGCCCAGACCGAGCGCGACCGCCCCGCTCCGGCCATCGCGTTGCCGCCACCCGTGCACGTCCAGGCCGTGCGGGGTCGCGGCCAGGTGACGATCAGCTGGTCGTCGGTGCCCGGCGCGGCAGGCTACCTGGTCCACCGCGGGCCGGGTCGCGACGGCCCGTTCGTGTCGATCGACCACGGTGCGGGCGACCTGCTGGCCGTCCCCCACAGCCCGTACCTGGATACGACCGCGCCGCCGGGTGACCCGGCCTGGTATACGGTCTCCAGTCTCGCCACGATCGAGGCCGACGAAGGCGAGCACTCTCCGCCGGTCGCGGCCGTCGACGGCGCGATGGACGGCGCGGTCCCCATCGGGGTCGATGCCGGGCGGGTCACCGGAACGGTCGCGCGGCCGTGGCGGCCGATCATCGGCTCCGAGCACCTGGGCATGCTGTTGCGTGGGCCTGGGCCCGGCGGCCGGGACGTCGGCGCGGAACTTGCCCAGGCGTTCCGGATCGTCCGGACCGAGCTCGGGGTCGAGTCCGTCCGGGCGCACGCCATCCTGGACGACTCGCTGGCGGTCTACCGCGACACGGAGGACGGGCCGGTCCACGACTTCTCGCTCGTGGGCGACGTCCTGGATCGCGTGCTGCAGACCGGGTTGCGGCCGATCGTCGAGCTGTCATTCATGCCCCGCGATCTGGCCTCCGACCCGGACGCGACCGTCTTCGGCTACGCCGGGGTCATCTCGCCGCCGCACGATATCGGGCGCTGGACCGAGCTCGTCCGGGACCTCGTCGGCTACCTCGCCGACCGGTACGGTCACACAGAGGTTCGCCAGTGGGCCTTCGAGGTCTGGAACGAGGCCAACCTCCGCCTGTTCTGGTCCGGCACGGAGGCCGACTACCTCGCCCTGTACGACGCCAGCGTCATGGCCGTGAAGTCGGTCGACCCGGACTTCCGGGTCGGCGGCCCGGCGACGGCGGCGGCGGGCTGGATCGACGACCTGCTCGAACACTGTCGGGCGAGCGGGGTCGCCCTCGACTTCCTGTCGACCCACACCTACGGCCTGCCGCCGCTCGATCTACGCCCGATCGCGGCGCGCTATGGTCGGCCGGAGCTGCCGTTGTGGTGGACCGAATGGGGCGTGAGTCCGCGCCACGGAGCGGCGATCAACGACAGCCCGTGGGCCGCGTCGCTCGTGGCTCGCGGCATGCGCTCGGCCGCCGGCCGGCTCGAGGCGCTGGCCTACTGGGTGGCCTCCGACCACTTCGTCGAGCTCGGCGACGCGCCGACGCTCTTCCACGGCGGGTTCGGCCTGCTCACCATCGGCAACCTGCGCAAGCCCCGGTTCTGGGCGATCGCGATGCTGGAGCGGCTCGGCACCGATGAGGTCGCGTGTGACCTGTCGGGTGACGGCGCCGGTTCGCTCGTCGAGGCCTGGGCGTCGACCGATCCGGACGGCCGCGTGGCCATCGCGGTCTGGAACGGCTCGATCGATCAGTCACGGAGCACCGGCGATCCCGACCTGGACCGTTCGATCACGCTGACGATCGAGGGCCTGGGCTCGGACACGTACGAACTGCGCCATCACCGCCTCGACGCTGACCACTCGAACATCACCCGGACCTGGGAGCGCCTGGGGCGACCGGACTGGCCGGATGCCGAGGGTTGGGCGGCCCTGGAGACGGCGGATCGACTCGACACCCTGGAGCCGGACCGCGAGGTCGCGGCTGATGGCGGCCGCGTGATCCTGACCTTCGACCTGCCGATGCCGTCGATGTCGCTGGTCGAGCTCGTCCCGATCGCGCGCGGTGCCTGAGCTGACCGACCGCGCGCGGGCGGCGGCGCCCGGCCTCGTCACGCTCGGCCACGGGTCGGCGTTGGCGGTCCAGCTGTGGGACGACGGAACGCCGTTCGCGATCCGCCACGGCGACATCCTGGTCAACCAGGTGCTGGGCAGCCCCGTCGAGGGTGGGCTCGGGAACATCCATCTGCGCCGCCGACGCCGGGCGGGCATGACGTCGTTCCCGCTGCTCGGGCCGGCGTCGGGGAGTGCGTTCCGGGTGTCGCGGGAAGGCAACGCGGCCGCCTGGGAGGGCGCAGCCGACGGCCTTGCCTACGTGTGCACGCTCCGCCTCGCCGTGAACGAACCCACCTGGTTCTGGACGGTCGCGGTCACCAACCAGACTCGGCGCCCGGCCAGCATCGATGTCGTGTTCGCCCAGGACCTCGGGCTCGCGATGGAGGCGGCGGTCCGGACCAGCGAGCGCTACGCCAGCCAGTACATCGACCACACGGTGCTCCAAGACGCGGATCTCGGGTTCCTCGTGGCCTCGCGCCAGAACCTGGAGCAGGGCGGGGCCTTCCCGTGGGTGCTCCACGGCTGCCTGGATGGCGCGGCCGGGTTCCTGACGGACGGGTTCCAGTTCTACGGCACGGACGTCAAGGCCACGGGCGTGGCCGCGGCGCTGGCCCGGCGCACCCTGCCCAATCGGCGCCTCCAGGGCGAGCTGGCGATGCCGACCCTCCAGTCGCGCGCGCTGACCCTCGCTCCGGGAGCCGTCGGCGAGATGACGTTCTTCGCCGCGTTCGTCGCGGACCATCCGACAGCGTCCGGACCCGCCGATGCCGAACTGGCGCGCGACGTCCGGGGGCGATTCGAGGCCCTCACGCGCGACGCGATCACGAACCCCGTGCGGCGACCCGCGCCTGGCGGCCGGTTCGCGGCGCCGACGATGTTCGAGAGCCAGGACCTCGACGAGGCGGACCTGGAGCGCCACTTCGGGCCGCGGTCCGCGTGGCGCCACGTCGAGCGCGCGGACGGCGCGCTCCGCTCCTTCTTCCACGGCCGCCAGCTACACGTGGTCCTGCGCGCCAAGGAGCGGATCGTGGAGCGCCCGACGGGGCACATCGTCCGCTCCGGGACGAACCTACTACCCGACGACGACACGCTCTCCGTTACGTCCTGGATGACCGGCGTGTTCGGCTCGCAGCTGACCATCGGCAACACGTCGTTCCACAAGCTGCTGAGCGTCGTCCGCGACCCGCTGAACATCCTGAAGTCGAGCGGCCAGCGCATCTTCGTCCGCACGGCGGCGGGCGACCAGCTCCTCGGCCTGCCCTCGGCGTTCGAGATGGGCCCGACCGGCGCGCGCTGGATCTACCGCGGCGATCGGCACACCATCGCGGTCCGGGTCGCGGCGTCGCTCGACGCGCCGGCCTGGTGCCTGACGGTCGAGGTCGAGCGCGGCGGGCCGCTCGAGCTGGTCATCACCCACGACATCGTGCTCGGCACGAACGAAGGTGATACCCCAGGGCAGATCGTCATCGACGGTCCTGACGGGCCCGGCGTTCGCATGACGCCCGCACGCGATGGAGGCTTTGCTCAGCACTACCCCGAGGCGACGTACTGGCTCGTCAGCCCGGACGCCGACGCGCTCTCGACCATCGAGCGGGACGGCTCCCACGTCGTGGTCACCACCCGGCCTACCGAGCACTTCTCGGTCGTCATCACCGGCAGCATCCTGAGCGCCGCGCGGGCGGACGAGCGAGCCGCCGTGTACCGCGGCCGTCCGGATCCGGACGCGACCAAGGCCGCGGCGGCCGACGGCGAGCGCTGGTGGACGGGGCTTGGGCGCGGCGCGTCCCTGGGCGGCGCCAACGGCCGGACTGCCGCCGAGATCACCCGCCTCGACGACCTCATCCCCTGGTACCTGCACGACGCGCTGATCCACGCCACGGTCCCCCACGGTCTGGAGCAGTACAGCGGCGCGGCGTGGGCGGTCCGCGACGTGAGCCAGGGCCCCGTCGAATGGCTGATCGCCACCCGCCAGCACGACACCCTGCGCGAGGTCGTGCGCCGGATCTACGAGGCGCAGTACCACCAGACCGGCGACTGGCCGCAGTGGTTCATGGTCGACCGCTATCGCGACATCCAGGCGGTCGACAGCCACGCGGACATCGTCCATTGGCCGCTCAAGGCGCTGTGCGACTACATCGAGGCCACCGACGACCTCGCCGTCCTGGACACGCCGGTGGCCTGGACCGACCGCGAGACGCGCTCGATCTCGCCCGAGACGGACCCGCTCTTCGCCCACACCGAGCGCCAGGTCGAGCGCATCGAGCGCGACGTGGTGCCGGGCACCGCCCTGCCGATGTTCGGCGGCGGCGACTGGGAGGACACCCTCCAGCCGGTCGATTCGGCGACGGCCCGGCGCCTCGTCAGCGCCTGGACCGTGGAACTCGCCATCCAGACCCTGTCCCGATACCGGATCGTGTGCGAGCGCGCAGGACGCGCCGCGATGGCCACCCGGCTGACGGAGCTCGTCGATCGCATGCGCGCGGACTTCGATCGATGTCTCGTGCCCGACGGCGTGGTTGCCGGGCTCGCGCACTTCGGGCCGGACGGCGTCGAAGTCCTCCTCCACCCACGCGACGAGCGTACCGGCGTCTCGTACCGGCTGCTGCCGATGACGCGCGGCATCATCAGCGGCGTCTTCGATGCGGAGCAGGCTGAGCGCCACCGTGTCCTGATCGAGCGCCACCTGACCTTCCCCGACGGCGTTCGACTCATGGACCGGCCGATGGCCTACCGCGGCGGCGTATCCACCATCTTCAAGCGGGCCGAGTCGGCCGCGTACTTCGGTCGGGAGGTCGGGCTCCAGTACGTTCACGCCCACATCCGCTACATCGAGGCGATGTGCCGGCTCGGGAGGGCCGAGGAGGCGTGGGCAGGGCTGCTGGCGGTCTGCCCGATCGGGATCGCCGAGGCCGTCCCCAACGCGCTCCCCCGCCAGGCCAACGCCTACTTCAGCAGCTCGGACGCCGACTTCGCGGACCGCGACGAGGCGAGCCGGCACTTTGGCAGGCTCAAGTCGGGCAAGGTCGGGGTGAAGGGCGGCTGGCGCGTGTACTCGAGCGGGCCAGGGATCTACCTCAACCAGCTGATCTCGAACGTGCTCGGGCTGCGCCTGGCGTTCGATGACGTCGTCTTCGACCCGGTGCTCCCCGCACGCGCCGACGGCCTGACCTTCGACTTCGAGCTGCTGGGCCGGCCCGCCCGGTTCGTCTACCGCGTGTCAGGGGCCGGCGACTCGCCGCGCGCGATCCGGATCAACGGACACCCCCTGCCCACCGACCGCCGCGAGGCCAACCCGTACCGCCCGGGCGGGATGCTCGTCTCCCGGCGCGAGGTTCTCGCGTCCCTGCACGCCGACGCCAACCTCGTCGAGATCGACGTCTGACGGATGCGCTGCTGGTAGGTCTTGACGCGCTCGGGCGTGTCGGTCAGGGACGTGTCATGCCGACGACGACGTCGTGTGTCTCGGGGTGCCGCTCGACGTAGGCCCGGACGTATGGGCACGATGGGATGACCCGCAGGCCTCGCCGCCGCGCGTCGTCGAGCGCGAATCGGACCAGCCCCCCGGAGATGCCCCGTCCCTGATACGCGGGCAGCACTTCCGTGTGCACCAGCGCGAGCCGGCCGTGCTTCAGCACGTAGTCGATGAAGCCCGCCAGCTCGTCGTCCTCGCGCGCTTCGTACCGGTGCGCGGCCTCGGCGTCGATGATCGTCGGTCCCACGTTCACGGGTCAGCCGCCGACGACCGGCTCGCCGGTCCGGGCGACCCGCTCGATGAGATCGGCGGCACGGACGGTGCCGTTGGTGGCCTTGATCCGCGTCGACATCGCGGCCAGGCGCGCCGCCAGCGGCTCGTCGGCCAGCAGTTCGTCGATGGCGTCGGTCAGCTCCTGGTCGCGGAAGCCGTAGGTCGAGAGGCGTCGGCCGAAGCCGGTCTCGTCGACCCGCTGGGCGTTGTCGACCTGGTCCCAGAAGAGCGGCAGCACGATCATCGGCTTGCCGTGGTGGAACGCCTCGGTGACCGTGTTGTTGCCGCCGTGGGTGATGACCAGGTCCACCTGGGGCAGGATCGCCGGCTGGGGCAGGAATGCCTCGCCGACCTGGTTGTCGTGCAGGGTGATCTGCTCAGCCAGGGGTCCTTTCGACACGATGACCCGGTGCTCCGTCGTCGCGAGCAGGTCCACAAGCCGCTGCATGAGCCCGACGTCCGCGGACCCGAGCGACCCCAGGGAGAGGTAGATCAACGCCCCATCGCGTTCGCGCAGGTGGGCCGGAAGCTCCCAGGTCGTGTCCGCGGCCCGGACCGTGGAGTCCAGGCGGTGCCAGGTCGGGCCCAGGGGAACGGCTCGCTCGTAGTCGGCCTCGGCCGGGTAGGAGTACAGGTTGAGGTACGGGGACTCGGCGATGAACTCCGGGCCCAGGTCGCCGTAGGACAGCCCCGACTCGCCGTGCTCGCGGCAGAATGCTTCGAATTCGAAGTACATGTCGGCGTGCGTGCGCCGGACCTCCTCGAGGAACGCCGGCCACTCCCCGCGATCCGCCACGGGATAGCCGCTGCTGAACGGCGCGATCCGCGGGTCCTTCATCTCCATCGGATTGCACGACACGATCCGGACCCACGGCCGGCCGCTCGCGGCGATGGCCGGGAACGCCACGACGTTGTCCTCGACGATGACGTCCGGCCCCAGCTCATCGAAGATCCCGGCAAGGCGCGGGTCCACGTACTTCGCGCCATCGATGAGCGCCTGCCAGGTCGGGGCGATGAACTCGCCCAGCTGCTCGATGGTCGGCTTGCGGAAGACGGGCGCGGTGTCGCGGATGAAGTCGATCCAGAACTGGCCGGGGACCTCGGGCTCCGCAGGCGGCGGGTTGAGGCGCATGACCCGCTCCTCGAAGCCCTTGGCCTCCAGGGTGCCCGTGAACGACTCCTCCACGATGAACACGATCCGGTGGCCGCGTTCGCGCAGCACGTTCCCGATGCCGACGCAGTTGTTGGTCGGCCCGAAGGCGCCCTCGGGGAAGAAGACGATCGTGCGCGCGTCGGTCACGTGGGCCTCCGAACAGGGGTGGGCAACGTCGCGGGGGTCGCTGCGCGGACGATACCGCGGCGGTCAGCGGCGCTGCAGCACGGATCGAAGGCGCTCGAACTCGACCTCGTCGATGTCTCCGCGAGCGAGACGGGCCTGTAGCGCAACCAGGGCCGGGTCGGTCGCGTCACCGCGGCCCCGCGCGCGACCGCCAGGATCACCGCGATCGGCGCCACGAACATCGCGACGATGACCAGGATGATCAGGATCTCGAGCGGTCCGGGTGGCGGCATCGGGCCCCATGCTACGCGGTCGCCGTTCTCCTGACCACGGTCTGATGCAGTCGGCATCGACATCGCTGCATCATGATGCTACGCTGCGGCCATGCGAACGACGATCGACCTTGACGACGATATCGCAGCCGCCGTCCGACGCCTCCGAAGGACGGGCGGTCTGGGATTGAGCGCGGCCGTGAACCAGCTGGCGCGCGCCGGTCTGCGCGACAGACCCGATCGCGAGCCGTTCCGACAGCGTGCCGTCGACATCGGCGTCGCGATCGACGTCACCGACGTCGCCGAAGCGCTGGAGATCCTCGACGGGCCGACCGCGCGCTGATGCTGGTCGACGCCAATGTCCTCATCTACGCCGCTGACCGGCAGTCACCCGACCACGAGCGCGCTGCCGCGTGGCTCGCTGACCAGATCAACGGCGCTGGACGTGTCGCACTGCCTTGGTCGTCGCTGACGGCCTTCCTGCGGATCACCACCCATCCCCGCGCCTCGGCCCGGCCATTGACGCCGGCCGCGGCCTGGTCCTTCATCGAGGACTGGCTCGCTCAGGACGCCGTATGGATCCCCGCCCCGACCGACCGGCACGCTGATGTCCTGGGCTCTCTGGTAGCGAAGTATCGACCGAGCGGCAACCTCGTTCCCGACACGGACCTCGCCGCCCTGGCCATCGAGCATGGGCTGGCGATCTGCTCGGCCGACACCGACTTCGCCCGCTTCACCGAGGTTCGGTGGCACAACCCGCTGGCGGACTGATGCGGCGTTCGCCGTTGCCGAAGAAAGATGCGCTCGCGCGGTAGCGTGTATTTGGTGTAGCGTAGGAACCGACCGACCAGTCGGTCGGTCCACACCAGCCGCGTGGCGAGGCACGGAACGATGGCCAAGACGCAGAAGAGCGACCCGGGCGAGCAGAGTCGAAGCCGGCGTGAGCGGATCCTGGATGCCGCGTTCACGACGTTCGCCGGGCGCGGCTACCGCGACGCCTCGATGGACGACATCGCCGCCGCGGCCGAGACTTCGAAGGGCGGCGTCTACTTCCACTTCTCGACCAAGGAATCGATCTTTCGCGAGCTGATGCGCACGACCGCCGACAAGCTCGTCGGCAAGGTCGAGCGGGCCGTGGGCACCGAGGAGGACCCGATCGCCCAGGCGGAGATCGCCATCGCCACGGTGCTCGCCACGTTCGCCGGTCATCGGACGATGGCCCGCCTGCTGTTCCTCGACGTGATCGGCGCCGGGCGCGTCTTCCAGGCCGAGGCCAACGCCCTCCACGAGCGATTCGCGCTGCTCATCCAGGGCTATCTCGACCAGGCGGTCGCGGACGGCGTCATCCCGCCGATCGACACGCGGGTCACGAGCATCGCCTGGTTCGGGGCACTCAATGAGGTCGTCGGGCGCTGGCTGCAGGCCGACAAGGCCGTCCGCCTCGACGACGCGTACCCGACCCTGCGGGCGACCCTGCTGCGCAGCGTCGGCGTACCGGAGGAGCGGATCGGGCGCGTCCCCTCCCCGACCGCGCCCGGCACGTTCCCGGAGGTCGCCGGATGACCGTGGCGACGCCGACCGACCTCGCGGTCCGCACCGCGGAGGCCGACCCGTTCGATCCGATCGCGGTCTACGCCGCCGGCGTCGAGGCGGGGCTGGAGGCGGCCCTGTGGCTGCGCGCGTCGGAAGATCTGGCGCTCGTCGGCCTGGGACGCGCGTGGTCCGTCGAGGCGGACGGCGATGGACGCTTCGCGACGGCGGACGCGGCCTGGCGGGCCCTCGTCGAACGATTCGGGCCGGACGATCCGGCCTGGCCGAGCGGGGTGGGGCCGGTCCTGCTGGGCGGCCTCGGGTTCAGCGGGCGGCTCCCGGCGGCGGATGACACGTGGGCGCCGTTCGGCGCGGCGTCCCTGGTCCTGCCCGAGCTGATCCTGGCCCGCACGGGCGGCGCGTCGTGGATCACGACGACGACCGACGCCGGCTCCGCCGCGCCCGGGGTCCGTCGCTGGGACCGGATCCTGACCCGCGCCCACGAGCTGACGCCGGGTCCCGGCGCCCTGGTCGCGCGCCCCGTGTGGAACCCGCTGACCATCGTCGATGAGCAGCCGGACGAGGCCCTCTGGGGTCGGACCGTCGGGCTGTTCGCGGGCGCCGTCGGGCGTGGTCGGCTCGACAAGGTCGTCCTGGCCCGGCGGGTCGTGATGGAATCACCCGCCGACCTGGATGTCGAGAACGCGCTGCGTCGACTCGCCGCGAGCGCGCCGGAGAGCACGGTCTTCGCCTTCCGACGCGGCGGTCGGACGTTCCTCGGCGCCACCCCGGAGCGCCTCATCCGGACCGACGGCCGCGCCTTTCGGACCGTGGCCATCGCCGGCTCCGTCGGGCGCGGCGCGGACGCCGCCCAGGACGCGGCCCTGGGCCGCGAGTTGCTGGCGTCGGAGAAGGACCGTGAGGAGCACGCCGTCGTCATCGATGCCATCCGCGACCGGCTGGCGCCGATCTCGGAACGACTGGTCGTGGCGCCGACGCCCGGGGTGATGACCCTGCGGCACGTCCAACACCTCATCACCGAGATCGAGGGCACGGTCCGCGAGCGCGCCGGCCTCCTCGCCCTGGCCGAGCGCCTGCACCCGACCCCGGCGGTCGGTGGCGAGCCGCGCGACCTTGCGCTGACGCTCATCGACGAGCACGAAGGATTCGATCGAGGCTGGTACGCCGGGCCGATCGGCTGGCTGGGCGCCGATGGCGACGGCGAGTTGATGGTCGCGCTGCGCAGCGGGGTGGTGGACCACACCCGGGCGACGCTCTTCGCCGGCTGCGGCATCGTGGCCGACTCGGACCCGGACCGGGAATGGGAGGAGTCGCGGATGAAGCTGCGGGCCGTGGCGTCTGCGCTGGGCCGGCCCGGAGACGAGCCGTGAGCCTGACCTCGGATGTCGTCGCCGCGCCGATCCTGCGGGCGTTCGTCGAAGAGCTGGTGCGCGCCGGCGTGCGCGAGGCGGTGGTCTGCCCCGGATCGCGCTCCACGCCGCTCGCCCTGGCGCTCGCCGTCCACGACGGGCTCACGGTCCGCGTCCTCCTCGACGAGCGCTCCGCGGGGTTCTTCGCGCTCGGGATGGCGCGGACGGCCGGGCGGCCGGTCGTGCTGCTGGGGACGAGCGGCACAGCCGTGGTCAACTTCGCGCCGGCCGTCGTCGAGGCGTTCCAGGCGCGCGTCCCGATCGTCGTCCTGACCGCCGACCGGCCGGTCGAGCTGCGCGATCGGGGGGCGCCGCAGACGATCGACCAGGTCGGGTTGTACGGGCGGCATGTCAAGTGGTCGACGGAGTTGCCGCTGCCCGACACGGCGCCCGAGACCCTGGCCCACGTGCGGTCCGTGGCGGGCCGGGCGGTCACGGTCGCGCGCAGCGGACCGGCGGGGCCGGTCCACGTCAACGCGCCGTTCCGCGAGCCACTCATCCCGACCGGCGAGCTGGGTGCCTGGCCGGATCTGCCGGCCGCGCCGTTCAGCGTCGGGGTCGTTGGCGAGCGGCGCCTGGCACATGCCGAGGTCGTGCGCCTGACCAAGCGGATCGCCGCAGCGGAGCGAGGCGTCATCGTGGCCGGCCCTGACGCCGACCCATCGCCTGCCCGGGCCGCCGCGATCGCCCGACTGGCGGCCGTCACCGGCTATCCGATCCTCGCCGACCCGCTGTCCGGCCTCCGCGCCGGGCCCCACGACCGGTCGCGCGTCATCGTGCGCGGCGACCAGCTGGTCCGGCCCGGACCGTGGATCGCGGCCCGGGACGCGGACCTCGTGATCCGCTTTGGGGCGATGCCGACCTCCAAGCCGATCCTGGAATGGCTCAGGCGCACGTCGCCGGAACTGTGGGTCGTCGACGGCGACGCGGGCTGGCGGGAGGCCGCGCTTCTCCCCGCGACCTTCGTGCATGCCGACGCGACCGCGACGGCCAACGAGCTCGCCACGGCCCTCGAAGCCACGACGACCGAACGCCAAGCTGCCTGGGCGACCGACTGGCTTGCCGCCGACGCCACCGCCGACCACGCGATGACGAAATGGCTGGCCGGTATCGGTGAACCCTTCGAAGGTGCGCCGTTCCCGGCCATCGCCGCCGCCCTGTCCGACGGCGGCGTGGTGTGGGCCGGCAACTCGATGCCGGTACGCGACCTGGACGGCTGGCTGCCCGGAACGAGCGTCGCGCTGCGCGTCCACGCGAACCGCGGCGCCAACGGCATCGACGGCGTCCTCTCGACCGCGCTCGGGTCGGCGGCCGTGGCCGGCGCGCCGGTCGTGCTCGTCGTCGGCGACGTGTCCTTCCTGCACGACCTCGGGGCCCTGGTCACAGCGCGGCTGACCGGCGTGGACCTGACCGTCGTCCTGATCCAGAACGACGGCGGCGGCATCTTCTCGTTCCTCCCGCAGGCCTCGACCGACGCCCCGGCGGTCGGTCTGCCGACGAACTACGAGCGCCTGTTCGGGACGCCGCACGGCATCGATGCCGGCCCGGTCGCCACGGCCCTTGGGCACCGGCACACCGTGGTCGAGGCAGACTCCCTGGACGCAGCGCTCGCGGAGGCCATCTCGACGCCTGGCCTGGACGTGCTGGAACTCCGGACGGACCGGACACGGAACGTGGAACTGCATCGGGCCGCGGCGGCTGCCGTCGCCCACGCGCTGGAGGAGCTTGCCCGATGACCCGGATGGCCATGGTGGACGGCACGACCTACAAGGTGAGGACCGGCGGCGAGGGTGGTACCCGCGCCCCGGTGCTGCTTCTCCACGGCTTCACCGGCCGGGCCTCGGACTGGTCGCCGTTCGTCCGTTCGATCCGCGATGCCGGCCACCGCACGATCGTGGTGGACCTGCTGGGCCATGGACGCTCGGACAGCCCGGCGGACCCGGCCCGCCACGCCATCGAGCGCCAGGCCGAGGACATCGCCGCGATCCTGCGCCAGCTCGATGCCGCGCCGGCTTTCGTCGTCGGCTATTCGATGGGTGCCCGTCTTGCGCTTCGCCTCGCGCTCATCGAACCCACGCTCGTCCGCGGCCTGGTGCTGGAGAGTCCGTCGGCCGGCATCGCCGACGCCCGCGAACGAGCTGCCCGCGTGGCGGCCGACCGGTCCCTCGCCGACCGGATCGAGCGCGACGGCGTGGAGGCCTTCGTCAACGCCTGGGAGGCGCTGGCGATGTTCGCCCCGGAGCGACGACTGTCGGCCGCCGCGCGAGCCCGCCTCCACCGGGATCGGGTGCGCCATCGACCCGCTGGCCTCGCCAACTCCCTCCGCGGTGCCGGCCAGGGCGTGATGGAGCCGCTGGATGGTCGGCTCAAGCAGATCCGGAGTCCGGCGCTCGTCATCGCCGGCGCCCTGGACACGACCGGCGTCGAGCGGGCCGTGGCGGTCGCGCGCCGCGTGCCGACGGTCCGGATGCTCATCCTGCCCGAGCGCGGCCACGCGCCACACCGCGAAGCCCGGACCCGATTCCGCCAGATCCTCCTCGAACAACTCGCCACCTGGAGCACGACATGACCAACTGGAGCCCCGTCGTCGACTACAGCGACATCCGCTTCGAGCGCAGCGAGAACGGCATCGCCAAGGTCACCATCGATCGCCCGGAGGTCCACAACGCCTTCCGGCCGGAAACGGTGACCCAGCTCATCGATGCCTTCGCGCGCATCCGCGACGACGCGTCGATCGGCTGCGTCCTGCTCACCGGTGCCGGCGACAAGGCGTTCTGCTCGGGCGGCGACCAGCGCTACAAGAGCCACGCCGGCGGGTATGTCGGCGGCGACGGCATCGCCCGGCTCAATGTCCTGGACCTGCAGCGCCAGATCCGCTCGCTGCCGGTGCCGGTCATCGCGCTCGTCAACGGTTACGCCATCGGCGGCGGGCACGTCCTGCACATCGTGTGCGACCTGTCGCTCGCGTCGGAGAACGCGATCTTCGGCCAGGTCGGGCCGAAGGTCGGCAGCTTCGACGCTGGGTTCGGGATCGGGCTGCTGGCGCGCCTCGTCGGCGACAAGAAGGCCAAGGAGATCTGGTTCCTGTGCCGCCAGTACTCGGCGGCCGAGGCGCTGGACATGGGCCTCGTCAACAAGGTCGTGCCGCTGGCCGACCTCGAGGCGGAGGGGGTCGCCTGGGCGGAGGAGATCCTGGCCATGAGCCCGACCGCCATCCGGTTCCTGAAGTCCGCGTTCCTCGTCGCCACCGATGGCCTGGCCGGTCTCCAGGAGTTCGCCGGCAACGCGACGGGGCTCTACTACACGACCGATGAGGCGCATGAGGGCTCGAGCGCGTTCCTGGAGAAGCGCACGCCCGACTACAAGAAGTTCCCGCGCCGCCCGTAGCCGAAGGATGACAACCGACCGACCAAGCCCCGCGCGCATCTGGTGGCTGGCCATCCGGCCAGCGACACTGCCGGCGGCCGTGGCGCCCGTGCTCGTCGGGCTCGGTGCCGCCCTCGGCGGCGGCGCGGCGTTCCGTGTCGACACGGCCGTTGCCTGTCTCGCCGTCGCGCTGCTCCTCCAGGTCGCGGCCAACCTGGCCAACGACCTGTCCGACTTCCATCGCGGGGCGGACACGCCGGATCGAACGGGGCCGCTCCGCGTGGCGGCGGCCGGGCTGGTGTCGTCGCGCGATCTGCAGGTCGCGATCGCGATCGCCCTGGGGCTGGCGGGCGTCGTCGGCCTGTATCTCGTCAGCGTCGGCGGTGTCGTCCTGCTGGGCCTCGGCGCGCTGGCGATGGTCGCGACCCTGGCCTACACCGGGGGGCCTTGGCCGTATGGGTACCGCGGCCTGGGCGAGGTCTTCGTCTTCGCCTTCTTCGGGCTCGTGGCGGTGGTGGGGACCGCGTACCTCCAGGCGGGGCGCCTCGAGCCGCTGTTCTGGCTGGCCGCGATCCCGGTCGGGTCGCTCATCACCGGAATCCTCGTCGTCAACAACCTGCGCGACATCCCGACCGACCGGGCCGCTGCCAAGTGGACCCTCGCGGTGACCTTCGGCGAGGGCTTCGCGAAGGCCGAGTACCTGGTCCTGCTGGGGCTGGCGGCGGCCATCCCGATCGTGCTGTTCGTCACGGGCCGCAGCGGGCTGGCGATCATCCTCCCGCTCGGGGCGATGGGCCTCGCCTGGGTTCCGGCCCGCCGCGTGGCCAGGTTCCGCGACGGCGACGACCGGCGGGCGCTGAACCTCGTGCTCAAGGCCACGGCCCGACTCTCGCTGGTCTACGGGGCGTTCTTCGCGGTCGGCTTGGCGCTCGGGCGGGTCGCGTGACCCTGGTGCGCGCAGGCGCGGTGCGCGTCCGGATCCCCTTCCGTGCGCCGTTCGCGACAGCGGCGGGGATGTGGGTCGCGCGGGACGCCTGGATCCTTCGCTTGCGCGACGCCGATGGACGCGAGGGGGTCGGCGAAGCGAACCTGGATCCCGCGGCGGATGAGGCGGCGCTCGATCGGCTGGCGGCGGCGGTCCGGCATTGGGCTTCGGGGGGCTCGATCGATCCGGATGATGCGGCCGGCCGCGCGGTCGATGGCGCCGTCGAGGCGGCGCAACTCGACCTGGGTGGGCGCGCGGCGGCCACGTCGGTCGCCGTCAACGCCACGATCGCCACGGAAGACTCGCCGGCGGCCATCGGCGCGGCGCGTGACGCGGTGGCGCGCGGCTTCACGACCCTCAAGCTCAAGGGTGGCCGCGAGCGCTCGACGGCGGAGCTCGTGGAGCGGCTGACGGCCGTGCGGTCAGCGATCGGGCCGGATGTCGCACTGCGCCTCGACGTCAACGGCTCGTGGGATCCAGCGATCGCCCGAGAGCGGCTGGCGGCGCTGGCCTCGCTCGGCCTGGAGTACGTGGAGCAGCCGATCCCGGCGGGCGATGTCGGCGCGCTGACCAACCTTCGCGCCGGGAGCCCGGTCCCGATCGCCACAGACGAATCGGTCAAGTCGATCGCCGCCGCGCGGGCCCTGTTGGATGCCGGCGCCGCCGATGTCCTGGTGGTCAAGCCGGGGCGGGTGGGTGGACCGCTCGTCGCGCTGGCGATCGCCCGCGAGGCCGCGGCAGCCGGGGTCCGCGTCACGATCTCCACGCTCCTGGACACGGGGGTGGGGCTGACGGCTGCTCTGCGGGTCGCGGTCCTGGTGCCGGGTGGAGTCCACGGCCTCGCCACCGCCGATGTGCTCGAGAGCGACCTGCTCGCGGCGCCGCTGGTCGTGCGCGACGGCCGCATCGTCGTCCCGACCGGACCCGGCACGGCGCTGGACGAGGAAGCCATCGAGCGCTACACCACGGAGCGAATCGGCGGCGATCGATGACGACCCTCCCCGAGTCCTTGGCCCGCCACACCACGGAGCGACCTGGCGCCGTCGCCGTCGTGCACCCGGCGGGGACCTGGACCTGGGCTGACATGGATGGGCACGCGAACGCCATCGCGGCGGCCGTCCTCGGGCGCGTCGAACCGGGCGCTCGGGTCGGACTGGCGGTCGGCGGCACCGCGCTCGGCATCGCGGCCGTCCACGGCATCGCCATCAGCGGTGTCACGGCGGTCCTCGTCCATCCACGTCTGACCGCGGGGGAGATCGGGACGCTCCTGGCGACGGCCGGCTGCCGAACGCTCGACATCGATCCGGCGACCGGCATCGACGCGCCGGCCGGCGTCGAGGCCCTCCGTCTTGATGCGCGCACTCCCGCGCGAGCGACCCGCACCACCGAGCACGGCGAGTTCGTCGTCCCGACGTCGGGCACGACCGCGCGACCCAAGCTGGCCCGCCTGCCACTCGACAGGTTGGCGGCGAGCGCCGCGGCCTGGAACGCGTTCCTGCCGTCTTCGACCGGCTGGCTGCTCTCACTCGGCCTCTCGCACGTAGCGGGCCTCGGACTCGGGTCGCGCGCGGCCGCCGCCGGGGTCCCGATCGTGGTCCCGGCCGGCCTCGAGCCGGCCGGCATGCTCGACGCGATCGCCGCGGCGGCGCGGGACGGCGTCGACGTCAGCCACCTGGCCCTCGGCGCGGCCCAGCTCGCCGGCCTCCTCGACGCCACAGGCGACGCCCCGCCGCCGCCCTCGATCCGGGCG
>JBPPMZ010000170.1:0-6312 GCA_051306295.1 Candidatus Limnocylindrales bacterium | reverse complement strand
GGCCTGGGCGATCGGGGACGGGGACGCACTGGGGCCCCGGGCGAGCTGGGCCGCCACCGCCCCGATCCCAGCCGCCCCAAGCACGGCTGCGAGCACTACCCCCATGACCATCGGTCGTCGCACGGTTCCTGACCCCTCGGATGTGCAGGCCCGACCACATCGCTCAGTGCGCCCCGGTGACGCCGGACGCGGGCGCGTGGTGTGCCGCGGCGGAGGATACCGCGCCCGACGATGAGAGGTCTGCCGTCAGTCGGGTAGGCTACGTCGACCATGACCGACGACGCGACTGCGGACACCGCCCCCCAGGACCAACCGCGCCCGAAAGTGACCCGCGCGCGGGCCAGGACGGTCGAGGCCGCGCCCGCCGGGAGCCGTCGCTCGAAGCCCCCGACGGAGCCGAAGCCAGCGCCCGAACCCGCGCACCCCGCGCCTGCGTCGGCGACCGTCATCGAGCCGGGCACGCCTGATCCGGCGCCGCCCGAGACGTTGCGTGACCTGGTCATCACCCAGGGCGGTCTCGAGACGGCGATCGCCCGGCGCATCGAGATCCGCCAGGGCGGCATCCGCGAGGCGCGGGGCACGGCGATCGACATCACGCAGGGCGGGATCGGCCAGGCCGTCGCCACCGACATCGCGGTCAGCCAGGGCGGGATCGCCATCGCGCGCGGGGACCGCGTCTCGGTCGAGATGGGTGGGGTCGCCCTGGTCGTGGCGCGCGATGCCCGGGTCAGCCAGGGTGGCGTCCAGACCATGCTCGCCGGCGAGGTCCACGTGGAGCAGGGCGGGATCGGAACGGTCGTGGCCAACCACGTGACGGTCCATCAGCCGTCATTCGTTGGGATCGTGCTCGCTCGCAACGTCCACGGCGAGGTACGCGCCCTCCTCGACTGGCGCGGGGCGATCGTATTCGGGGCCGTTGTCGGAGTGCTCCTAGGACTGCTCCGCCGCCGTCGTTGATCGGTCGTCCATGGCGGCTACTCGCCGCGGACGATCCGCGGATCCACGCCGGCCGCTTCCGCCGCCAGGACCTTCCGGGCCCGCGCGGCCTCCGTGTGCTCCTGGTGCACGCGCACGACCTCCGCGGGCTCGCCCTCCAGGACCAGCTGACCCTTCTCGATGAGGATCGCGCGGTTGCAGTACTCGGTCACCCAGGCCATGTCGTGGGTCACCAGCATGACGGCCTTCGCGGCCCGGACGATCTCGATGACGCGGGCCTTGGACTTGGCCCGGAACGAGGCGTCGCCGGTCGCCAGCACCTCGTCGAGGAGCAGGATATCCGGGTTGATCGACGTCGCGATGGAGAACCCCAGACGAGCCCGCATGCCCGATGAATACGTCTTGAGCGGGGCATCGATGAACTCGCCGAGCTCGGCGTACTCGATGATCGACGGCAGCAGGTCGCGGGTGACGCTGTCCTCGAGTCCCAGGAAGGCACCGCCCAGCAGGATGTTGTCGCGTCCGGACAGGTCCTTGTCGAAGCCGGCGCCCAGGGTCAGCAGGCCGGACACGTGGCCGCGTACGTCGACCGAGCCCTCCGACGGGCGGATGATCCCGGCGAGGACCTGGAGGAGCGTGCTCTTGCCGGCCCCGTTCGGCCCGATGACGGCCAGCGACTCGCCGTGCTGGAGGCGCAGCGACACGTGGCGGAGCGCCCAGAACTGGTCGTGGCGCCCGCGGCCCAGCATCTGGCCGACCGACCGACGGATCGTCGTCTTGCGTGTGAAGCGCAGGTCGTAGCGGACACCCAGGTCGTCGGCGGCGATGGCTGGGGCACCCGTCGGCCGCGTCATGGGCGGCGGCGCGCCCTCGACCGGCGGCGTCGCGTCCGGTCCGGGTGCCGTACCCCCAGAGGCCGTCACAGGACCTTCGCGAAGTTGGGCTCGAGGCGCTTGAAGACCACGATGCCAAGAGCCAGGAACGCCAGGCTGGCTACGGTCAGGACCGCGAGCTGCGCGAAGTCGGGCCAGGTCGGGGGCCCGTCCAGCGTGCCGTAGATGACCCGCCGATACGACTCGAACAGGATCGCGAACGGGTTCGATTCGATGAGGGTGCGCAGGATCGGCGCATCCCGGAACGCTCGTACTTCGTCGAGCACGGACAGGCTGTACAGGCCGGGCGACAGGTAGAACCACAAGCGCAGGACATGGCCGGCTACGTTGCGCAGGTCGCGGAAGAAGACGTTGCCCGCGGATACCAGCAGGGCGACCGCCAGGGTGAACACGAACTGCACCGCGGCGATGACCGGGATGAGCAGCACGAACGGCGTGAAGCGGTCGATATGCAACAGCAACAGACCACCGAGGGGGATGAGCCCGAAGGCGAACCCGACCACGCCGGCCGCCGTGGCCGCCACGGGCAGGACGATCTTGGGGAACTGGATCTGCTTGATCAGGCGATCCTGGCTCGCGACCGAACTCGTCGCGTCGATCACGGAGGCCGTGAACCATTTCCAGGGCAGGATCGCCGCAAAGATGAAGAGCGGGTAGTCCTCGATGCCCCGGCCGCGCGCGATGAGCGTCACCAGGACCACGTACACGGCCATCTGGAGGAGCGGGTCCAGGACCCACCAGAAGTTGCCCAGGAGCGTGTCCGCGCCGCGCTTGTGCATGTCCGCCGACACGAGGTAGCGGACCAGTCGGCGTCGTGACCGGATGTCGCTCAGACCCTCGCGGATCAGGCCGATGGCGCCCGGGTCATCGGCCGTGTTCCGGTAGGTGGCCGGCGCTTCGGTCGAGGCTGACATCGCGCGGAAGGGTAGCACCTCAGGTCCGGCGTCCCGGCCCGGCATCCGGGCCGAGGAAGCGCGTCACGAAGCGTTCGCTGGCTCGGCCATCCACCTGACCAAGGTGGTGTTCGATGAATGCGTCGTAGCGCGAGAAGTCGGGCTGCGCGCCGAGGATCGCTGCCGCCACCCCGCCGGTATCGGCCACCTGCGTGCCGATCATCTCGGTCCGGTAGTCGAGGTACAGCCCGGGATCCGCCTCGTACGCGGCGAGGTCCGGCACGAGCAGGACGAGCGGGCGGCGCAGGACGGCCCATTCGAAGATGGATGACGAGTAGTCCGTGACGAGCACGTCCGTCGCGGTCAGGACGTCGTTGACGGGCAGGACCGGGTCGATGACCAAGTCGAACCCGGCGACACTGGTCGTCGCCGGGTCCAGGTTGGGGTGCGACTTCAGGACCAGGATGTGGTCCATGGGCAGGGCCGCCCGGAGCGCCTCGGCATCCAGGTGCGCGGCGGCTTGCTTGGCCGCGCCCCGGCCACGAAACGTCGGGGCGACCAGCACGACCCGCCGCCCGGCCAGCGACGGATAGCGGGCGAGCATCGCCTGGCGTGCGCGCTCGACGGCCGCCGGATCGGCGAACTGGTCGACGCGCGGCGCGCCGAGGGCCACGACCCGCTCGGCCGGGATGCGGAAGGCGGCCGCGTACGGCGCGCGCGTCGCCTCCGACGAGCACACCACCCAGTCGTAGTGGCGATGCAGGAAGCGGCGTTCGGGATCGTCGAGCGGTCGCCGACTGTCCCAGCCGAAGCGTTTCAGCGCACCGACCGCATGCCAGACCTGGATGACCGTCGTCGCCCGGCGGTGGGGCAGGACGTGGACCGGAAGGTAGGCGTTGTCGACGATGAACCAGCGCGACGTCCGCAGCAGGACCATGCCCCGGATGAGCCGCCCGAGGTAGCCGAGCTTGCCGATGAACCCGTACGAGTACGGGTCGAGCAGCAACGTGACCCGCAGGTCCGGCCGCAGGGTCCGGATGGCGTCGTGGAGGTGCTGCAGATTGCCTTCGAGCGTCGGGGTCCGGGCGGTCGCGAGGACGACCCGGTCGGCCTGGACCGGCAGGAGCGTGGCGACCAGCCCGACCAGCCGGAGGACGGCGCTGGCCAGGAGGTATTCGAGTCGGGTCAGCGGTCGTGACCCGTGACGACCGGCTCTGGGGTCGCCGGCAGCCCGCTCTCGACGGGCGGCAGCGCGTCGTGGCGTTTGATATCGAAGACCTGGCCGGTCAGCCCGGAGGCGATGAGCCGCAGCGTGGCGGTCGCGACCTCCGGTGTGGTCAGCATCCCGGTCCGCGTCTCGTCCGGAAAGGCCTTGCGGCGCATCGGCGTATCGGTACGTTCCGGGCTCACGGCGTTGACCCGGATGCCTTCCTCTGCCCACTCCTCGGCCAGGCCCTGGGCCAGGTTGACGATCGCCGCCTTGCTGGCCGAGTACGCGACGTAGTCCGGGCGACCGCGCGTGAACGAACTTGACGCGAAGACCGTCAGCGAGCCGCGACTGGCGCGCAGGTGCGGATAGGCGGCCCTTGCCACGTTGAGCGATCCCGTGAGGTTGACATCGATGACCTCGGCGAGGTCCGCCGGGTCCGTGCCGTCCACCCGGCCGATACGCAGGACGCCCGCGGTGACGATGACGTGGTCCAGGCCGCCCAGCTCGGCCGCTGCGGCATCCAGTCGGTCCGCGACCGCCGCGTAGTCGCGGATGTCGAGGCCCATGGAGCGGCCGTCGACCATGACGCGGGCCCCGTCCGCGCGCGCCGCATCGGCGATGCCCAGGCCGATGCCGTTGGTCCCGCCGATCACGAGCAGCCGTGCCCCGGCGAAGGACACGCTCGCCGTCGCTTCCGCGGCCGTCGGCCGGACGGTCCGCATCTGGAGCATGCGGTCGGCCAGCACGAGGTCGATGCGGGTCGTGATCTTGAGGTTGACCTCGTCGCCGGCCACGGCCAGCAGGCGGACCCCCGGGACGTAGCGCAGGACCAGGCTGCAATCGTCCGTCGCGCTCAGGTCACCGGCCGCCGCCGCCGCCGCGTAGGCCCGGGCCAGGATGGAGCGCCGGAAGACCTGCGGCGTCTGCCCGCGGCGATAGCGCGACCGATCCGGGATCTCGACGACCGCCTCGCCGTCGACGATGACCAGGGTGTCGGCGCTCGGGATGACCGTGTCCGTGGCATCGGCGAGGCCCGACGCGACCGGCTCCACGGCCCGGACGATGACCTCGACCGGGACCAGCGGCCGGACCGCGTCGTGGACGACCAGCACGTCGTCGTCGTCGGCGACCAGGGCGAGAAGGCCGTTGCGGGTGCTCTCGTTGCGCGTCGCCCCGCCCGCGACGACCGTCGTCGGGATGGTGAGGGCCGCCGACTCGATGACGCTGCGCGTCTCCTCGACCCACTCCGGATGGGCGACGACGACCATGGTGTCGATGCCGGCCGCCGCGACCGCCCGAAGGCTGCGCAGGAGGATGACCTCGCCCGCCAGGCGCACGAACTGTTTCGGCATCTCCGCGCCGAATCGGTCACCACTGCCGCCGGCGAGGAGGATCGCATGGACCCGCATGTGCCACTCCTCCACCCTTCGCGCCGGCGCGGCGGACCGTCACGGGGTCCGGCGGGGCTCGGACGCGTATCATCGCCAGCCGAAAGGAGTCGCCATTGTCGCATCCGGGCGCGGCGCACGCCGACGGCGTTCGCCGGATCGAGATCCTCTCCATCACCTGGGAGCGGATCCAGATCACCATCCGGTTGCGACCCCTGGACGGCCGGCCATTCGACCCCGACGGCATAAGACTGCGACACGCCGAACGCGGCACGCTGGCCACGCCGACCAGAGCCCGACGCGAAGGTGACGTGGTCGTCATCCGGTGCAACGTCATGCAGGGGCCCGGGCAACGACCGCTCGATCCGGGTACCTGGGCCGTCGTGAGCGTCGTCGGCACCCTGGTGGCCACGCTGATGGTGGCCGGTACGTTCCCCGATGCCGCCGACGACGCCCAGGGCGACCTCGACGCCGGGACCTTCGACCTCGACGCCGGCCGCTACCTGGTCCGGCCGCGGATCTCGCCGGACGCGGCCCTCGCCCTGGAGGTCGTCATGGAGGCCTCGAACCCAAAGGGATCGCTTCCGGCCCGCGTCATCGAGCGCATCCGACGCACCCGCCTGGTGGCGTTCAGCGCGCTGCTTCTGCTCCTCCGCGCCGCGGCCCGCCGAAACGGTCGGCGGATCCTGTTCACATCGGACTCGCGCGCCTCCCTGGGCGGCAACCTCCAGCAGGTGCACGCCCGGATGGTCGAGCGCGGCCTGGACCGCCACTACGAGTTGCTCACGTTGTTCAAGCCGAGCATCACCGTCCGGCGTGGGCTGCGCGATCGGCTGCGCCTGCCGTGGCTGCTCGCGCGCGCCGACACGATCGTCATCGACGACTACCAACCGGTCATCTCGCGCCTGGACGCTCGGCACTCGCGGATCGTCCAGCTGTGGCACGCCTGGGGCGCGTTCAAGACCGTGGGCTATAGCCGGGTGGGCAAGCCG
>JBPPMZ010000169.1:0-10348 GCA_051306295.1 Candidatus Limnocylindrales bacterium | reverse complement strand
CGGGCTGACCGCCGGTCCGACGCTCCGGCGTGCGGGCGTGAAACTCGGCTGGTACGACGTCCGCGACCTCCTCTTCCACCTGCCCCGGCGCTACGACGACCTGCGCGAACTGCAGCGCCTTGGCGATCTCGTCTGGGCGGAGGAGGGGAGCACCGTGTCGGCGCAGGCCCGGGTCGTCGACATCCACGTCGAAGGGTCGTGGCGGCGTCGCATCCAGCGCACCGTCGCTCGCCTGGAGGACGAGACCGGGACCGTCAAGGCGACCTGGTTCGGGCGCCGCTACATCGAGAAGCGGCTCCACGCTGGCGACGAGATCGTCGTGTCGGGGCGTCTAAAGCGCTTCGGGCGCGACCTGACCATCGACAACCCGGAGTTCCAGGCCGTCGCCGCGGAGGGCGAGGTCCTGATGGCCGGGCGGATCGTGCCGGTCTACGGGCTGACGGCTGGGCTGACCGCCGCGCGCCTGCGGGTCGCCATCCGCGAGGCGCTGGACCGGGCCGGCAGCGCCTACCCGGAGTACCTGCCGGGTGCGATCCGCGAGGAGGAGCACCTGGAGTCGATCGGCGCGGCGCTGGAGGCCGCCCATTACCCGACGTCCTTCGAGGCGCGCGACGAGGCGCTTCGCCGCCTGGCTTTCGACGAACTGCTCGCCTTGCAATTGGGCATGGTCGGGCGACGACGGGCGCGAGGGCGCGACCACGCCCCGGTGATCGCCGTGAACGACGCGGCGGATGCCGGGATCCGGGCCGCCCTGACGACGGCGCTGTCCACCCGCGTCGGTCGGGCGATCGAGCTGACCGAGGACCAGGCGATCTCGATGACCCATATCCGCGACGACCTGGCCGCCCCGACCCCGATGCTTCGCCTGCTCCAGGGCGACGTCGGCTCGGGCAAGACCGCGGTCGCCGCGTACGCCCTGGCCGCGGCCGCGAAGGCCGGCTTCCAGGGGGCGCTTCTCGCCCCGACGGATCTGTTGGCTCGCCAGCATCTGGACACCGTCGGCGCGCTGCTGGCCGACCTCGGCGTGGACGTCATCATCCTGGCCGGCTCGCTGAAGGCGGCGGACCGGACGCGCGCCCTGGAGGCCATCGCGTCGGGCCAGGCCTCGGTCGTGGTCGGGACGCACGCGCTCTTCCAGGAAGCGGTCTCGTTCCGGCGCCTGGGCCTCGTGATCATCGACGAGCAGCACCGCTTCGGGGTGGACCAGCGCGGCCAGTTGGAGGCCAAGGCCGGCGGTGGCATCGCGCCGCACGTCCTGCTCATGACCGCCACGCCGATCCCGCGCACGCTCGGCCAGGTGCTGTACGCCGACCTCGATGTGTCCGACCTGCGCACGCCGCCGACCGGGCGACTCCTGATCCGGACCGGCATCCGGCGCCCGGACCAGCTCGAGAGCACGTGGGCGAAGGTCCGCGAGGAGGCGGCGGCCGGCCACCGAACGTTCGTCGTCGTCCCACTCATCGAGGAGGGCACGCGCGGCGATGAGGCGACCGGTTCCGGCGCCGTGGCGGCCGAAACGGAGGCGGTCCGCCTGACCGAGCTGCTCGCGCCGCTGCGCGTCGGCCTGGTGCACGGCCGGATGAAGCCCGTGGACCGGGACGCCGAGATGCGCCGCTTCCGCGACGGCGACCTTGACATGCTGGTCGGGACGACGGTCGTCGAAGTCGGCGTGGACGTCGCGGAGGCGACGATGATGATCATCCAGGGCGCGGACCGGTTCGGCCTCGCCCAGCTCCACCAGCTCCGCGGCCGGGTCGGTCGCGCCACGGCGGAGTCGTATTGCGTGCTCGTCTCGGATGCGGACGACGAGACAGCCCGGGCCCGGCTCAACGCCGTCGCCGAGCTCCGCGACGGCTTCGAGCTCGCCGAGCGCGACTTCGAGCTTCGCCGCGAGGGCGACGTCCTGGGCTTCGTCCAGAGCGGTCTGCCCGGGTTGCGGGTGGCGTCGCTGACGCGGCGCGATCATCAGGAGCTGGCCGTGCGCGCTCGCGACCACGCCGAGCGCCTCCTCGACGAGCGCGGGGAACTGGACGAGGCGGCTCGGCCGGATCTCGCGCCGCTCGCCGCGGAACTCAGCGCCGGCTGGCTCAAGCGGCTCGTGGCCGCGGAACCGGCCTCGGGCTCGTGACGGCGCCCCGTGGCTGACCGTGGCTGACGCAGGCCGGGTCATCGCCGGCACCGCACGGAGCATCCGCCTGGACGCCCCCGGCGCAGGCACCCGTCCGTTCGGCGATCGCGTCAAGCAGACCCTGTTCGCCGTGCTGGAACCCGACCTGCCGGGCGCGCGCTTCCTGGACCTGTTCGCCGGCAGTGGCGCGGCCGGCATCGAGGCGCTGTCGCGTGGCGCGGCGCACGCCACGTTCGTCGAGCGTGACTCCACCGCCGCCCGGGTCATCGTCGGGAACCTCGCGCGCACCCACCTGGGCGGTCCCGAGCGGGTGACGGTCGTGCGTGAGGACGTGCTTGCCTGGCTGCGCGACCCCGCCCGGGCGCACGAACCCGCCTGGGACCTCGTCGTCCTGGACCCGCCGTATGCGGAGACCGCGGCGATGCACGGGGCGCTCAAGGCGGTCGGCGCCTACCTGGCACCGGACGGCAGGGTCGTCGCCAAGCACTTCTGGCGCGAGGCCCCGCCGGCCGCGGTCGGGCTGCTAGCATCGGAGCGCGTGCGTCGCTTCGGCGAGACGGCGCTGACGTTCTACCGCCGCGCACCGGCCGCGGCCACCACGGAGGACGCATGAGCGTCGCGGTCTACCCGGGCTCGTTCGACCCGATCACGAACGGCCATCTCGACATCCTCGCGCGCGCCAGCGCCGTCTTCGAGCGCGTCGTCATCGGCGTCCTGGCCAACCCGCGCAAGCAGCCGCTGCTGCCCGTCGAGGAGCGCATCCGGGTCATCCGCGCATCGATCGCGGAGATCGGCGTGGCGGGCGAGCACGTGGACGTGACCGCCTTCGACGGCCTGACCGTCGACTTCTGCCGTGCCCAGGGCGCGACGGCCATCGTCCGCGGCCTGCGGGCCATCAGCGACTTCGAGTCGGAGATGCAGCTCGCCCACAACAACCGGGTGCTGGCGCCGGAGGTCGATACCGTCTTCTTCATGACCTCGGTCGCCAATGGCTACGTCAGTTCGAGCCTGGTCAAGGAGATCGCCAGCTTCGGTGGCGATGTGACGTCCATGGTCCCGGTGGCCGCCGGGGCCGCGTTGACCGCGGCGCTCGCCCGGCGCTAGTCGGCACCGGCCCGTGCCATAATCGGCCGGTCCGGCGCGCATCCGTCCGTCGCAACGTCCGCCCCGAGCAGGAGGGCCCGAGTCATCGACATCATCTTCCTCGTCGAACGCCTGGAATCGCTGCTGGCGAACGGCAAGAAGCTGCCGCTCACGACCAACGTCGTAGTCGATCAGAACGCCGCCCTGGGGCTCATCGACGAGTTGCGCGTGGCCGTGCCGGAGGAGGTCCGGGCCGCCAAGCGGATCAACGCCGAGGGCGAGCGCATCATCGAGAAGGCCCAGGAGGAGGCGGAGCGGACCATCGCCCGCGCTCAGGAGCAGGCGGCCTTCCTCATCGACGAGCGAGGGCTGACGCAGGCCGCCGACGCCGAGAGTCGCCGGATCATCGCCGAGGCCTACGCCGACGCCGACCGCATCCGCGCCGGGGCCGATGAGTACGCCGTGTCCGTCCTGGAGGGCCTCGAAGGCGACGTGACCAAGACGCTGCAGAGCATCCAGAACGGGATCGCGATGCTCGACGACCGGCGCGTGTCGATGTCCCAGGCGGCCGACGACCAGGATGGCGAGCCGAACGCCGCCGACTGGGAGGACGTACCGGAGGACGCACCGGCCAGTCGGTCGTGACCGTCCGTCCGCCCGACGGACCGTTCGTCGTCAACGCCGCGGGGCTGCTGTCCGATGAGGTCGGCGCCGAGCGCGGGTTCGACATCGACACCTCCGCCATCGAGCTGCCGGACGAGCTCGTCCTCGCCGAGCCGATCCGTGGCCACGTGCGCCTCGTCCACGAGAACCGCGGCGTGTTTGTTGATGCCAGCCTGACCACGGCCCTGGCGGGGGAGTGCAGCCGCTGCCTGCGGCCGCTCCAGACGCCGGTCGAGATCCGTCTGCGCGAGGAGTACCTGCCAACCCTGGATCTGGGCACCGGTCGGCCGGTCACGTTCGACGACGAGCCTGACGCGCTGCGCCTGACCGACCACCACGAGGTCGACCTGGAGCCATCCGTCCGCGACGCGATCTCCCTGGCCGAGCCGATCGCCCCGCTGGATCGCCCCGACTGCCCCGGCCTGTGCCTGGTCTGCGGCCTGCCCCTCGACGAGGGCGTCCACGACCACCCGGTCGACGACATCGACCCGCGGATGGCTGCCCTTCGCGGGTTCGTGCCGACCGACGAGGAGTGATCGAGGCGACACCGGGGACGGTTTCGCGGTAGACTCCGCCGTCGGTGCGGCCGCGCGCCCCCGTCCTTCGGGCGCCACCAGCGGCCCCACGACCTCGAACGACACAAGGAGCCCCAGCATCCCATGGGTGTACCCAAGCGACGCGTCTCGCATGCTCGCCAGGGCGAGCGACGCTCGCACCTCGCGATCGATCTACCCAAGCTCGAGGAGTGTCCGCACTGCCACGAGATGAAGCTGCCGCACCGGGTCTGCCCGTCGTGCGGCTGGTACCAGGGCCGCCTGGCCGTGGAGCCGAAGCCGGCCGGCGGTGGCGCCGCCGACGACTCCAGCCGCTGACGCGGTGACCGACCCTCGCCCCGGGGTGTCCGGGGCGATCCCCGACGGCGGCGTGCGGCTCGCCGTCGATGCGATGGGCGGCGATCACGGCCCGTCCGAGGTCATCCCGGGCGCCCTCGACTTCGCCCGCGCGCACCCGGCCGACACGGTCATCCTGGTGGGTGACCCGGCCGTCATCCGGGACCTCGCTGGCACGATGCCGCCGAACATCCGCGTCGTCCCGGCCAGCCAGGTCGTGGGCATGGACGACCACCCGGCCCTCGCCCTGCGCGAAAAGAAGGACTCATCGATCCTCGTCGCCACCGACCTCGTCAAGCGCGGCGAGGCGGATGCCGTTGTGACCGCCGGGCACACCGGGGCTGGGATGGCCGCGGCGGTCCTGCGCCTGGGCCGCCTGCCCGGTGTCGATCGGCCGGCGCTCGCCGTCCAGATGATCACCGACTCGGGCCCGATGGTCCTGCTCGATATCGGGGCCAATCCCGATTCGACGCCGGAGAACCTCGCCCAGTTCGCCCGGATGGGCGCGATCTTCGCCGAGCGTGTCCTGGGGGTCGCCAACCCGCGTGTCGCGCTCCTGTCGATCGGAGAGGAAAAGGGCAAGGGCGATGCCCGCATCCAGCGCGCCACGGAACTGCTGGACGCCTCCGGCCTGCGCTTCGAGGGCAACGTCGAGGGCAAGGACCTTACGAAGCACCTTGCCGATGTCGTGGTCTGCGACGCCGTCCTGGGCAACGTCGTGATCAAGTTCTACGAGGGCCTGAGTACCTTCATCTTCGACCTCTGGCGGTCCGAGTTCCGGGGCTCGTGGCGGGGCAAGCTCGCCGGGCTGCTGATGCGCCCGGGGATCGATCGGATCCGCGGCGTGTTCGACTACGAGAAGGTCGGCGGCTCGCCGTTGCTCGGCGTCAAGGGGACCGTCATCATCACCCACGGACGGGCTCGCCGACGGATGGTCGGGTTCGCCTGCGAGGTCGCGGCGACGACGGCCCGGACCGGGGTGCCGGCACTCATCGCCGAGGCCCTCGCCGCCGACGCCGTGGTCCTCGCTGCGACGACCCCGGCGAACCCCAGCACAAACCAGGAGGTGACGACATGACCGGACCCGAACTGACCGTCGGTCGCGGCGTCATCGCTCGACTCGTGCGCCTGGCGGCCCTGGAGGTGCCGGGCGTGTCGCGCGTCGGGCATGGCGGGCCGACCTGGCGCGGCTGGCTCTTCGGGCCCGCGGTCAGCGTGCGCGTCCGCGACGAACGCGTCGTCGTCAGGTTGCGCATCGTCGCCCGGCCGGGCCAGGCGCTCGGGCCGCTGGCTGGCCAGGTGCGCAGCGCGGTCGCGGCCACGGTGGAGCGCTTCCTCGGCCTGGACCTGGGAGCGGTGACGGTCATCGTCGACGGCGTTGGAGGCTGACCGCCAGCGAGGCCGTCGGACGGGACGCCGCCTGGCGCTCGCCGCCGTCTTCGAGGCCGACTTCGGCCAGCGCACCGCGGAGGCCATCCTGGAGCGCCATCTCGCGGAGAGCGAGCGGGACGAGACGGCCGCTGCGCTGGCCCGCGAACTGGTCGCCGCCGTGGTCGCCCACCGCGACGAGATCGACGCGACCATCACCCGAGTGGCACCGCAATATCCCGTGACCGGACTTGCGCGCATGGACCGCGCCTTGCTCCGAACGGCCATCGGTGAGGTGCTACACTCCGGCACGCCGGCCCGGGTGGCCATCGCCGAGTGGGTCGAGCTGGCACGCACGTACAGTGGAGACCCCATCCGCCGCCTGATGAATGGCGTACTTGGGCGCATCGCCCCACCCAACTCCGAGGAGGGAGTCAGTGGCCACAACCTACGACCGGCTCAAGAAGATCGTCGTCGAGCAGCTCGGCGCCGACGAGGATGAAGTCAAGCCGGAGGCGTCGTTCGTCGACGACCTGAACGCTGACTCGCTCGACCTCGTGGAGCTCATCATGAGCCTCGAGGAAGAGTTCGGGACGGAGATCTCGGACGAGGACGCGGAGAAGATCCGCACCGTCCAGGACGCCGTCGAATACATCGACGAGCGGTCCACCTAAGGTCTGGTCCTCCCCGGCCACGGACCCGGTGCGCCCGGGACAGGCGTTCGCCGAGCGTCTCGGGCTGCCCGTCCGAGACCTCGACCTGCTGGAGCAGGCGCTCATCCACTCCAGCTGGCTGCATGAGCATCCCGACGCGGCCGTCGGCCACAACGAGCGCCTGGAGTACCTCGGCGACGCGGTCGTGAACCTGTCGATCTCCCAGGCGCTCTACACGCGTCACCCGACCGACGACGAGGGTGCCCTGTCTGCACGCCGGGCGGCCATCGTCTCGACCGCCGGACTGGCCCGGCTGGCTGGTCGGATCGATCTCGGCTCGACGGTCATGCTGGGCGAGGGCGAATCGCAGCGCAGCGGGCGCCGCCGGCCATCCCTCCTGGCATCGTCCTTCGAGGCGCTGGCGGGTGCCCTGTACCTGGACCTGGGCTTCGAGACCGTCCGCGACTGGCTCATCGGTCTGGCCGGGCCGGAACTCACCCTGGAGGCCCCGCTGACCTCGCTCAAGAGCCCCAAGAGCCGTCTCCAGGAGTTCACCCAGCGCCAGACCGGCGTGCGCCCGGACTACCGGCTGGTGGACGCGACGGGTCCCGATCACGAGAAGTCGTTCCGGGTCGAGGTCTGGGTCGATGGGGAGGTCCTGGGCGTCGGTGAGGGGCTGTCCCGGCGTGAGGCGGAGACGGCCGCCGCCGCCCAGGCGATCGAACGTATCCGGGCCAGGCGGGCCGACCGCTCCGATCAGACCGCGGTGGCCGGCGCATGACCGACGAACCGCGCCCCTGGACGACGGCCCCGCGCCTGCTGGCCCTGCGCCTGCAGGGGTTCAAGTCGTTCGCCGAGCGGACGAACGTCGAGTTCGGTGGCGGGATCAGCGCCGTCGTCGGGCCCAACGGCTCGGGCAAGAGCAATCTCGCCGACGCCCTGCGTTGGGCGCTCGGGGAGCAGGGCCGCGCGCTCCGATCGCGCAAGGCCGAGGACGTCATCTGGGCGGGTTCCGAGAAGCGCTCGGCCCAGGGCATGGCCGACGTGACGTTGGTCCTCGACAACGCCGATGGCCTGCTGCCCGTGGACTTCCAGGTCCTGGAGCTGGGCCGCCGGCTGTTCCGCAGCGGCGAGAACGAGTACCTCCTCAACAAGCAGCGCATCCGCCTGCGTGATCTCGTGGACCTGCTCGACGGCGCCCACCTGGCTGACAACGCCTTCCTGTTCATCGGCCAGGGCATGGTCGACCAGGCGTTGGCCTTGCGGCCGGAGGAGCGCCGCCCGCTGTTCGAGGAGGTGGCCGGGGTCCGACGCCACGAGCGTCGGCGGCGGAAGGCGGAGGAGCAGCTGGCCGAGTCGGAGGCGAACCTCGCCCGCATCGACGACATCCTGGCCGAGCTCCGCCCGCAGGCCCGTCGACTGGCCGCCCAGGCGGAGCAGCAGACGACACGATCCTCCGTGGGTGACGAGCTGGCCGCGGCGCTCCTCGCGGCGACCCACGCCCGCTGGCATGAGGCGGCCGCGCGCCTCGCGGAGGCGACCGCCCGCCGTGAGCGCGCGCAGGCCGAGGCTGAGCGGTCATTGGCCGACCTGGAGGTCGCGGAGTCCGCGGCCCAGGCGCTCGCCGCGGACCTGGCGGCGCGCGCGGTCCTGGAGCGTGAGCGACGAGAGGCCCACGAGGTCGCACGGGTCGCCCTGACCGCCGTCCAACTGCGCGAGGGTCGACTGGCGTCCGACATTGAAGCGATCGGCCGCGATCGGGCGCGACTCATCGATGAACGGGCCGTCGCCGAGTCCGAGATGGTCGTCCAGCGTCGGGTCATGGCGGCGCCGGTCCCGGCGCGCGACGTGGACCTCGAATCGGCCGTCACGGAAGCCGATCGGGAGCTGGCCGACGCCCTGGCCGAGCTTGCGACGCTCCGATCCGCCTCACAGGCCCGGGGCGAGGAGCTGGCCGCGCTGCGCCGGGCAGAGGCGGCCCGCCAGGCCGAAGCCGAGACCGCCCGACGTCGCCTCACGGAGGCCGAGCGCCGCGCCGCCGATGAGCAGGTGGCCGCCGCGGCCGTCCAGGCGAGGATGGCGGGTCTGGCCGACCGGCTGGCAGGCGCCCGCACAGCGCTCGACACGGCGATCGCGGCCGAAGGGCAGGTCCAGGCGAAGCGGGAAGCCGCTCGATCCGCGCTGGAGTCGGCCGAGGCGGAACGGGCAACCGCCGCGGACCGGCTCGCGACCCTATCGGCGACCGTGGCCGCGCTTCGTGGCCGGTTCGAGGCGCTGACCGGCCGACTCGACGAGGAGGAGCGCCGGCCGATCGCCAGGGCCGCGCGCAAGGTCGGTGGGCGGCGTCTTGACGAGGACCTGGTCGTGGATCCGGCGCTACGGGCGGCCGTCGAGGCGGCCCTCGCCGATCAGGCCCGCGCGTACCTCGTGTCTGGGTCCGGAATCAGCGAGCTGGTCGGTGAGCGCGGCCGCCTCGTCGTCGAGGAGCGAGTCGCGGGTGCGCCGGCCGCGGCATCGGCGAGCGAGCGTCGGCTCATCGAGACGGTCGTGGCGGCCGGTGGCGGCACGCTCGGCGACGCCATCCGGCGCGATGCGAGCGGCGGCGTCCGCCGGTTGTTGGCCCGGTCCGTCTGGCTGCCGGATCTCGCCTCCGCCCTGGCCGTGCAGGCGTCGCTGCCCGCCGGCTGGACCGCCGTGGTCCGCGACGGATCGGCCGTCATCGACGACGTCGGCGTGACGCTGGGCGCGGCGGACTCGGTGCTGGAGCGGCGGGCGGAGCACCAGCGACTGTCCGCCGACCTGGCCGCCGCGACCGCCGAGCTCTCGACCCTGCAGGAACGCGCGCGAACGACGGCGGCGGCGGCGGAAGCGGCACGCGCGACGCTGGACGGCCTCCGAGCCGACGAGGCCCGCCTGTCCGCCGAGCGCCGGCGCGGTGAGGAAGCCGAGCGTGCCGCTGCCCGCGAAGCGGAAGCGATCGCCCGGGAAACGGCCTGGCACGAGGCCCAACGCACTCGCCTCGACGCCGAGGCGGCTCGCCTCAAGGAACAGGTCACGGCCGCGGCGCCGGCAGATGCTCCCGCGGTGGGCGGCGACGCGACCCCCGACGAACGTTCGGCGATCGGGACGTGGGAGGCACGTTCCGCGGAGCTGCGCGACCGGCGCGATCGACTCGCGGCGCGACTGGCTACGCACGATGCCGCCCGCCGAGATGCCGAACACAGCCGCGCCAGGGCGGAGGCCTCGGCGGCGATGGCCGAGGAACGCATCGCCCGAGCGGAGCGCGATGTGGTGTCACTGGCCGAGCGCGAAGCCCAGCTCGTCGTCGAACGCGATGGCCTGCGGTCGGAGCTGGCGTCGGCGGCCGCGGCTGAGTCGGAGGCGCGTACCGCGCTCGGCGCGCTACATGCCGCCGATGCGGCCGACCGTTCCCTCCTGGCCGATGCGGAGCGGGCGGCCTCGGGCGCGCGGGAGCGACTCCGCTCCGCCGACGATCGATCGCGTGCCACCGACCACGCGGAACTCGAGGCGCGTCTCGGGTTGGAGTCGCTTCGGGAGGGGGT
>JBPPMZ010000168.1:0-5612 GCA_051306295.1 Candidatus Limnocylindrales bacterium | reverse complement strand
GTCGCGTGGCGCCTGGATCGGGGCGTCAGGCTCCAGGCGGGCGTGTCGGTCACGGCCCGGTTCGTCGGCGGGACGCTGAGCGGCTCGATCGCCGGCGCGCCGTACCGGGCGGACTACGTCCTGGACGCGCACGGCGCCGGTCTGCGCATCGCGGCCGACGCCCCGGGCGCCGGGCCCGACGCGACGTTGCAGGCTTACCGTCGTCTGCTGGCAGCGGTCGATTCGGCGCGCCTGGACGCGGGCGGCGGCCTCGTCCTGCTCGATGGACATGGGGACGCGGTGCTCTGGTTCAGCCAGGCCGACACGGTCGGCCCCGACCTCGCCGGTCGCTGGGCGGTCGAGAGCGTGCGTCGCGGTTCGGAGATGGTCGCGCCCGTGAGCGGCGGCAACCCGCACCTGTGGTTCGACCCGGCGGGACAGGTCATGGGATCGGTCGGCGTGAATCGCGTCCGCGGTCCGGCGCGGACCGACGGCGATGCCGTCCACCTGGGCCCCCTGGTCACGACCCGCATGGCCGGTGAGCCGGATGCCATGGACGAGGAGGCCGACCTGGTGTCCGCCCTGGAGCGCGTCGCCCGCTACCGCGCGGTCGATGATCGCCTGACCCTGCTCGATGCCGATGCCGAGCCACTGGTCGGACTCCGGCGAGCCTCCGACCCGCCGGCCGACGCCGAGGCCGGCCCCACGCGATCCGACTAGCCCGACGAATCAGCTAGCGCTCCAGGTGGCACGCCTCGTTCCAGGTCTCGATGACCGGGTTCAAGCGGTCCCAGCCCAGGATCCCGACGGTCGCGGTCCCAAGGGCGAAGAGCGAACCGGCCGCGGCCGGCTGGCGCAGCCAACGGGCCGTCAGGATGCGCAACAGATGCCCGTGGGCGAACAGCAGGCAGTCGCCGGTGACCCGCTTGTCGAGGCAGCTCGCGATGATGCGATCCGCCCTGGCGCCCACCTCGTCGACGGTCTCGGCCGCCGGCCACGGCCCGGTCCAGATCGTCCAGCCATCGAACTCGTCGCGGATGTCCGCGCTGGTCCGGCCCTCCAGCGCGCCGTAGTCCCATTCGAGCAGATCGTCATCCCGCTCGGCACCGGCGAAGCCGGCCAGCGCGGCGGTGTCGGCGGCTCGGGACAACGGACTGGTCAGCACGAGATCGAACTCGCGTCCAGCGAGGCGGCGACCCAGGGCCAGGGCCTGTTCCCGGCCGACATCCGTCAATGGGATGTCCGTCCGGCCGGTGTGGCGTCCGAGCCGGGCCCATTCGGTCTCGCCATGGCGGACGAGCCAGATCTGGCGTTCGGGGGCGGCGTCGCTCATCGGTCGTCCTCCAGGTCTACCGCGGGTCGGATGGCCGCCTCCGGTTCAGCGGCAAAGAAGGGTCGTGCAGTCCAGCCGAAGATCGGCGCCAGGAGCAGCGTCGGCACGGTCGAGATCCGGGTGTTGTGGCGATAGACCTGATCGTTGTACAGCTCGCGCCGGTCGGCGATCATCGATTCCAGGCGCTCGATCTCGTTCTGGAGGTCCAGGACGTTGGCCTGGGAACGTAGCTCCGGGTAGGCCTCCACGACCGCGAACAGCGACCGGACGGCGCCCGTGGTCTGGTCGGCATGGACGGCCTGATCGGGGATCGGCTCCGTCGGGGAGTAGGCGGCGCGCGCCTCCACCACCTCGGCGAGGACATCGTGCTCGAAGGCAAGGACCCCGCGCACCGCTGCGACGAGCGCCGGCAGCTGATCGTGCCGCTGCTTGAGCACGACATCGATGTTGGCCCACGCCTTGTCGATGCGCTGGATCAGGGCCATGACCGCGTTGTAGCTCGTGACGACCAGGAACGCGACGACGAGGAGCACGAGACCGACCGCGAAGAGCGCGGCCATGGACGATGGGGTCACCCGCCCGAACCTCCCGTGAGCATGATGGCCAGGGCCATGGCCGAGGCGATGGCCAGGATGGCGCCCAGCAGCCCGACCACGAACCGATCCTGGTGGCGGTCGACGGCCGCGCCCGGCACGCCATGGACGATGAGCAACGCGACGCCGGGCGCGGCGGCGATGACCAGCGATCCGGGGGCGATGTGGAACGTGCGCTCGATGCGCTCGGCCTCGGCGGCCGGCGCCAGCGGCAGGGCGTCCGCATCGGGGTCCAGCTCGGGGGTCCGGACGGGTCGGCCGATCCCGAACCCCGGGATCGCGGCATTTCCCCAGGCGTCCTCGGGGTCGTCGGCCAGGAGACCGGCTGCGCGGGCCTCGGCGAGATCGGCGGCGATCTCCGGATCGTCGGCCAGGACATCCGCCCCCAGGGCGACGTCGGCCTCGGTCGGATCGGCGAGGTCGACGAAGGGGAGCGCCCGGCCGACCACCGTCACTGCGTCGCCCGGGGCGAGGCGCGCCTCCCGATACCGCCGTCGCCCGGAGCCACCCGCCCGAAGCAACGGGTGGGCGTCGCTCCCGGCGACCGGCTGGAGGGAGAGCAGCGCCGCGATCGCCTGCTCGCGGTCGGGCTCCGTCATCGTCGTGGCGCCGCCCACGCGTAGGCGCAACGCCGTGGGCTCGTCGCCGAACGACCCGGTCGCATCGTCGAAGCGGACCGGTGCGTCCCAGCGGGCGCCGCGGGGGAAGATGCGGACGGTGCCGGAGGGATCGCGCACGAGGAACCCGATCGCCCGTTCCTCCTCGAAATCGGGCTGCAGGTCGGCGCCGTCGTCGCCGTGCTCGATGCTGGCCCGATAGTAGACGCACGGTTCGCTCTGGAGCGGCGAGACGAGGGTCACCTCGGCCGCCTCGACGACGCCCGCGACGCTGACCTCACCGGCGGCCATCGAGGCGATGGTGGACGTCCCGGTGTCGGCCAGTCGGGTCGCTGTCCGATAGCCGCCCAGCCCGCGGGCCAGCAGCCACAGGCCGCCCCCGATCCCGCCGGCCGCCAGCGCGACGAGGTAGGGCAGGGGCGGAGTCTCCATGTGGCCGCCGACGTCGCTCAGTCGGCCGATCGGCCGGGGCGGATCGACGCGGCCAGGAGCACGAGCCCCAGGATGAGCGAGCCGATGGGCCACAGCCGCCCAAGGTCCACGCCGGGCACCAGTTCGCGAGCCAGGAACAGGCCGCCGACGAGGATCAGGATCAGGCCGGCCAGGACGGTCCCGCGCGAACTCATGCGCAACCCTCCGGCGGATCCAGTCGGACGCTCCCGGCGTTGGCCTCGATGGAGCCGGTCAGCGGCAGGGAGGGGAGATTGACGGCCAGTTCGCCGGCGTTCACATCGAACTCGAAGCCATCGATCGCCGCGACGCCGCTGAGATCGATGGTGGCCTGGCCAGCGTTGAGGTCCACGGTCAGGGTGGCCAGCCGCGCGCCGCGCAGATCGGCCCGGAGCGATCCAGCGTTGACGCTGACGTCCAGCTCGATGACCGAGGACGATGGCAGCGCCACGCGCCAGTCGTCACGTTCGCCGCCCAGGAACACCGGCCCGTCGTCGGCGGGCCGGAAGTCGAGCTCGTCGCCGTCGATCGCCACGCGCGGCCCGCGCCCGTCGTCGTCGGTCCCATCGACCGCCCAATCGCTGCCGGGCACGCTGCTGATGGCCAGGTCGCCGCAATCGAGCTCGACCGCGACCGACGTGGCGATGCCGAGCGATCCGCGTTGCGGCTCGAAGGGGGTCCCGCCGTTGCCCGGTCCGCACACGCCCGACGGGAGCGCCCCCAGGCCGCCGACGCCGCCCGCCAGCGAGCCGCCGACCATCAGCCCGAACGTCGCGGCGACGACGAGACCACCGACCGCCTCGAGCGCCGTCCGCCGCAGGATGAGGCCGATGCCGATTCCGACGAGGATGAGCGGCCAGAACGACCACCAGGCGCGGTCGGCGACGGCCCCCTGCTGGATAGCCAGGGCGAGGCCGCCGGCCACGGCGAAGAAGACGCCCCAGCCCAGGAGGTCGCGATCGATGCGCATGGGCGAAACGATACGGCACGGGCGCGGACGGGCGTGTGCTAGCCTCGAACGGCCGGGTCACCCAGAGCCCGGGCACCTCGGAGGCCCTTCGTGCGGCTCACAGACTGGCGCGGCCGATCGCCGCACAAGGACGCCATGGCGCCCAAGGTGGTCGCGGCCATCGAGCCGGTGCTCGCTGCGCTGGGGGCGGAGAAGGACCCGGCGTGCTGGGTCTCCTGGGGGGATGACCCGGGCATCCGCTACATGATCTTCGTCCCGACCCTGGTCGGCCTGGCCGAGGTGCACGTCCGGGTCAACGTCCCGCAGGAGGGTCCGCGCGTCTCGGGCAAGCTCGTGCGCTGGAACCGCGTCCAGGTCGGTGAACTTGCGATCGAGATGGCGAGCGGTCATCGCCTGCTCACGTTCCAGGTGGAGAGCCAGGTCCTGCGCGGCTCGGACGCGGACGCCGATGGCATCGCCGCGTTCGCCCTGGGATTGTTCGCCGCCATCGACGGTCGGTCGGTCGTCATCGCGCCGACGGGCCGCAAGGCGGGGGCCGCTGGTGGCCGGGCGGGACGGGCGACGAAATCCGCGACGACGCGCAAGGCCGCCGCCGTGCCGCAGCTCCCGGCGCCCAAGGGTCGCTGAGCTGGACGGCCCGGTCATCTTCGACCTCGACGGCGTCATCGTGGACTCGGAGATCTGGTGGGATGAGGTCCGGGTGGCGTTCGCCGCCCGGCATGACCGACAGTGGGGCGCCGCCGACCAGGCGGCGGTCATGGGTGCCAACTCGAGAGCCTGGGCGCGGATCATGCGCGATCGCCTGGACCTCGACCTGCCCGAGGCAGCCATCGAACGCGAGATCGTCGACGGCGTCGTCGAGCGGTACCGGCGCGAAGGGGCGCCGCTCATCGATGGTGCCGTGGAAGCGGTACGACGGATCGCCAGGGATCGCCCGGTCGCCCTGGCGTCGTCGGCCCACCGCGACGTCATCGATGCCGCGCTGGCCGCGACCGGCCTGACCGACACCCTCCGCATCGTCGTCTCGTCCGACGAGGTCGAGCACGGCAAGCCGGCGCCCGACGTGTACCTGACGGCCGCCGGACGCCTTGGCGCCGACCCGGCCACCTGTCTGGTCGTAGAGGATTCGTACAACGGCGTGGCGGCGGCCCGGGCGGCCGGGATGACCACGGTCCTGGTCCCCAACGCGAGTGTGCCACCGGCTCCCGGTACGGCCGAGCTGGCCGATCTCGTGCTCGCTCGGCTGGATGCGCTCGATCCGGCGTCCATCGCGCCGCGGCAGGCCTGAGCCATGGATCAGCCGCCGTCCGGTATGCACCCGGTCCGGCGTGTCATCCGCTACTGGGCATCGCGCATCGTCGTCGCGCTCGTGACCCGGGCCTACCTGCGGCTGCACGTCGAGGGTCGCGAGCGACTGCCCCACGGACCGGCCATCTACTGCTTCAACCACTTGTCGTGGGCGGACCCGTTCGTCCTGATGGCGACGTTGCCCTACCGACCTCGATTGTCGTTCTTCGGCCCGAAGGAAGAGGACATGGGTGTCGGCGGTCGGAACCGTCTGATGGCCTGGACCGGCGCGACCATCCCGTACAAGCCGGGCAAGAACGACCTCCTGATCGCCACCCGGCGGGTCGGCGCGGTCATCGCGGCGGGTGGGGTCGTGGCGATCG
>JBPPMZ010000167.1:0-12260 GCA_051306295.1 Candidatus Limnocylindrales bacterium | reverse complement strand
GACCCAGACATAGTCCGGGCGGGCGGCATTGATCATCGCGACCTCGGCAGCGTCTTCTTCCGGGGTCAAGGAACGAAACGGCGGCGAGTACGTGCCGGCGACCACGAGGCCCGGTGCGGCATCCGAAAGCTGGGCCGCCAGGCGCTCCGCGACACCGGGCGCCCCGCCATAGAAGTAGTGCCGCGACCCGGCCGGCACTGACCGCCCGATGAGCGCCGGCATGAGGTCGGGGCCACAGACCCGCTCGACCTCCACGCCGCGCGCGTGCCCCACCCACACCAGCGGTACGCCGTCCGGTGCGGAGAGCGCGTCCGGTGCGCCGAACACCGCCCGCAGATCCGGGTCGTCGCTCGCCTCGACGAGCGAGTGGACGGTACAGAAGTGGACATGCCACCGCTCGCCCAAGGCCGGTGCATCCAGGAGCAGCTGTAGCGCGGCCTCGAAGCTCAGGGCCGCGATCGGGGTGTCGATGACTGGATAGCGCGAGAACGAAGCCACGAGCGCGAGTCCCTCTGTGGGCTGGCCGCCGGTGTGATCCGCCCCCGGCTCGACGATAGGACCGTAGCACGGCCTCGGCCGCGGCCACCTTGGTCCTGGCCCCGTATCACCCCGTTGACGGACGCAGACCGCACCAGACCGCTCCGCTTCCGGTTGACGCCATGCACCGGGCCGGTCAGCCGCAGACCGCTTGGCTGGACCATCGAGCCAATGACACCGTCGCCGCGCCTGGGCACACTGTCGACAGCGCCATCGAATCGAACAGGCACACCCGTCGCGAGGCGGGGCCGCAAAGACCACAGGGCCTGCACCGCAGGCAGCCGGTCTGCCGATGTCGAGGGGCCAAGCGCGTGCGTCCACGCCTGTGGGTCCGTCGTCGGTCGACGTCCGGGTCCGGGGAGGATGACTATCGTGCGAAACATCCAGATCGCCGACCGTTCAGCGTGGGTCACCACCCAGGCCGACGCCACGAAGCGGCCGGAGCGCGTCCAAGGCCATGGATTTAGCGGAGGATCCCGGACGGTCAAGGCGATGGTTTTCGCCTTGGCCATCGCCCTGGTACCGACCCTCGCCCCCAACGGCATCGACACCGTGGACGCCGCTGGTGCCTGCTTTCGGCTGGTCGACGCCAGGTTCGATGCCAGGGGGTCCGACCGTGACAATCTGAACGGCGAATGGGTACTGGTCAAGAACACCTGCGGTCAGTCGGCATCGCTCAGGGGGTGGCGGGTCCGCGACGTCGCCGGCAACACCTATCGTTTCCCGACCGCCGCGAGGCTGGCGTCGAAGGCGACGGTCAAGGTCCATACCGGCCGCGGGACGCGACGAGCCGGTCACCTCTACTGGGGTCGCTCGCGCCCGGTCTGGAACAACCGAGCGAGTGAACGTGCGTACCTGATCAACCGCGCAGGCAACCGCGTCTCAACGTGGCCGCGCCCTGCGCCGCGGCTGGCCGATCCGACGGTCGCGCCGACCCCGACGCCCGCGCCCACAAGCGCCCCGGCAGGCACCGGGGCCTGGGCCGCCGCCTTCTTGTCCAGGCCGGTGTCTGGGGCCATCCGCAAGTCCGGAGGGTGCGACAACCTCGTCATCGAGAATCGCAGTTTCAAGGACCTCGGAGCCGATGTCGAGGCCATCCACCTCGAGCGCTGCAACAACGTGACCATCCGCGCGAATGACTTCGCGCGCGTAGCCCAGGCGATCACCGTGCTCGATTCGACGAACGTCCGGATCGAGTGGAACCGCTATCAGGACATCCTTGGCCCGCACGCGCGCGTCGGCAAGCATCGAGCGAACTTCGTGCAGCTCGTGCGCGTGAAGGGCGGCGTCATCGCCGACAACAAGGGCAAGGACGGCGACACGGAAGACATCGTCAGCATGTATGAGTCCGGAGGCACGGCGGGTTCGCCCTTCGTCATCGAGCGGAATCAATTCGAGGGCACGAATTGGACATCGACGTCCGGCTCCGGCATCGCCTTGGGAGATGGCACCTCGTCGTACTCGATCGTGCGCGACAACACGCTGCTCAACGTCGGTCAGGTCGGGGCATTCATCGCCGGCGGGACCAACCACAAGATCCTTGACAACGTCATCTTCGGCGAACAGCGCCCGTCGTCCAACGTCGGCCTGTATGTCTGGAATCAGTCCTCCACCCCCTGTTCGGGCCACGAGGTCAGCCGCAATCGTGTGTCCTGGCGGCGAGCCGACGGTGGCTCGAACCCGAGTTGGAATGCCGGGAACTGTGGAGCCGTTGCCGGCTGGAGCACCAATCAGTGGAACGCCGCCCTGGATCCGTCCTTGTTGCGGGTCGGCCTCTGACCTGCCATTCGGCCCATCCCGGGTCATCCATTCGGCCGATGGACGATGCCGCATGCATGGGCCATGGTGGTGGCCGGCCGACGCCCGGACCCGGGCCATACGCGAGGACGACATGGATCTCACCCCAGTGGTCGGCGGTATCGTCGTCGTGAACCTGACGGTCCTGCTTGCCGGTTGCACGCTGGCCGCCATCCGGACCTTCCGGGAGCACCGCCGCGCGGCACCGCTGAGCTCACGCTTCGGACCGCCGGTCGGCGCCTCGCCGCGACGGACTCGCCCGGCCGGTCGCGGGTCGACCTGACCCCAGTACGACACATGCCCTATCCCGATAGGCAGGTCGCCCGATAGACCGGCGCGCTCGGTGCGAACCACCATCGGGCCATGGACCTGTTGCCGATCGTCGTCGTGGTCATCGCGAGCGCCAGCCTTACCGTCCTGGCGGCCGGGGTGGCGCTGGCCATCTACCGCACGCGTCGCGACAGCGGGCGGCCCTTGGGGTCGGGCAAACGACTCACCCGCGACTGAAGCGGCAAGATGTCTGAGCCCCGATGGCTCGCCATCGGGGCTCGCTTGCTGTCTATCCTCAGCTGGCCTGTCATCGTCGCGGTGATGGTCCGCCTCCTATCCGGCGGCGGGACGCTGACGGGAGTCGGTTACGTGCTCAGTACGGAGTCGCCCCTGGCCCTGGCGTTCGTCGCCGTCACCTGCATCGTCGCTGTCACGGCCGTGGTCGCGATCGCTCGCGACCGGCCTGGGGTCTGGACCTACGCTTTGAAGGGCGCGCTGATCGCGCTCACGAGTGCCGTTGTGCTTCTGGTCGCCGATCACGAGTCCGCCTTGATCGCCATCGCTGCTGCCAGCCTCGCGTTGGCCATCGCCATCGCTATGGCGTCGCTGGCGCGTCGCGCTACATAGATCGCCGGCATCAGTCCTCGGATGCGGCGACTACCTCCACGGAGCGCAATCCGCCCTCGAGCGTCCCGATCTGGAGGTCAGCCCAGGTCGCGTTGTTCGATTCATCCGACTCCGCGATCCAGTCGTCCGGATCGGCTTGCGCGGTCAATCGATACCGCCCGTCGGGCAATCCGGTGATGTCAACCGACTGGTCCTCGAGTTGCCAGAAGTACGGATCGCTCCAGCCGACGGACATCCCCATCTCGACCTCGGTCGATGACGGCGTGCCACATGACTCGGTCAGGAACCGCCGATCGGCCGGCGCACCCTCGAGTTCGGGGTTCAGGCGCACCTGGTCAAAGAAGCAGAACCCGGCTTTGGTCTGCGACCCGACCTCGCCACCCTCCACGGCCCGCAGCCGATACGACGCCCCGAACCGCAGGTGCCAGTGCTCGTGGCCATGGCCGCCGAAGGTCAGGGTCGCGCCGGTCATCCTGCCGGACGGCTGACCATCCGGCTCATCCAGCCACTGAGTGACCGCCCAGTCCCCCGTCCCGTCCCGGGTACCCTGGATCCGCAGCGTGCCAGCCCCGATGTTCGCGATGGTCGAGGTGAACCGGAGTTGCTCGACGGCCGTCGTCTCTTCCGTGCCGATCAGGAAGTCGGCCAGTGGGGCGGACACGAGGTCGGGGTAGACGGGTGTCCTGGGCGACGGGATGGCGACCTGCGCCTTCGGGCCGCGCGACAGGGCGAACGCCCCGACTACCACGACGATCACGGCGAACAGGAGGGTGACGGCGCGGACACGCCGTTTCATGGGCACTGGCATGAAGCCATCATCGCGCAACGGTGGCGGACATGAAGCTGCCCCCGGCCCGAAGGCCGGGGGCATCGCTCGCGCGGCGTTGGTCAGGCCTTCGGGTCGAAGCAGAAGTCCACGTGACTGATGCCGTAGTACTTCGGCTGCGCGCCGTTGTAGTTGCGGGGCGAGGTGAGCCGTGTGTCCGCGTCATCCCACACGTCGTACGCGTAGATGATCGCATTCGGGCCACCCTTGACGATGACCGTATTAGCATCGTAGACGTTGGTGAAACCGGCCGCGATCTTCCAGCTCACGTACTTGCCGTCGTAGGACGTGATCTCGATCGGTCCGTAGGTGCCCACGCCGAGATCCTCGGCCTCGATCTTGAGGTTGAATCCGCCGTCGGGGGCGGCGCCGCACTTCGGGTTGCCGGCGATGTAGGTGTGTGCATTCGCGTTCGGGGCGACGTTGTCGCCACTGATGGCATGGTTCGCGAACGTCATCCCGGTCGAGATGATGGCGATCATGACGGCCCCGGCCATCGCTCCGATCAGTCTCCGCATGTGCTGGATCCTCCTTCTCCCCTGGAGGGGATGCGCGCGTCCCGGATGTCTGGACCACGCGAGTGTCACCGAGGCGCTGGAGGGTCGTCCAGTGCGTTCCTGTTAGGTCCGGGCCGATTCGGAGTGGTTCCGTTGCTCGAGCGCAACAGGACGGCGATCCGCCCTGTCAGGGCGTATAGGTGACGCTCACGGCGAGGTAGTCCAGGTCGAATCGCTTGTTCGCCCGCGTGGAGGCGTCGATCAGCCGCACCCGGAAGTTGGCGGTCCCGAGTTCGGCGAGCGTCCAGGTCCGTCCCCAGGTGTCGGCCGTGCCGCCGAATGTGTAGGTGGCCTCGACGGTCGACGCGACGGCCACGGCCTGCATCGTCGTCCACGTGGTCCCCGCATCCCACGATAGCTGGGCACACACGTTGGTCGTGCCGGTGACGTTGTTCAGGCGGAGGTCCGCCCGAACCCGGATGCCATCGATCGAGGTCGCGGTCCCGGGCAGACCCATGGCGTAGCCCCACAGCCGGTGGCGATCCTTGCGGGCGTCCGGCACGGCGCCGGTACCGCACGACTGGGTGCCACCCGTGCCGCTGTTCGTATCCGTCGCGAACGACGAGTCGTTCACGCAGGCGCGGGTCCGCCTGCCCTGATACCCATTGTTGTCGCCGGCGCCGGTCGTATCGGCCGCCTGCGAGACACAGGCCGCGTACGCGGTCGATGTGGAGGTGCTGACCGTGGCCGAGGCCTGACCACTGTCCGAGCTCGCCCAGGACTGGTAGAGGGAGCGCAGGACGTAGTACCAGGTACCCGTGGCCGGCGCATCCGTGGCGGTCAACGCCGTCCCTGGTGTGACCGTCGCGACTGAGCTGTACGGCCCCCCACTGGCGGATCCGCGGCGCACGTCGTAGCCGGTCGCATAGGTGTCGACGGTCGGGGTCCAGATGAGGGTCACGCTGGCGCCACCGACAGCCGCCAGTCCAGTCGGAGGGCCGAGGGTGTCCGCGACCACGGTGCCACCGGAAGTGTCCGCATCGGAGAACCGAGCCAGGGACGGATGCGCGCTCGGGATCGCAAGGGCGGCCAGCACGAGCATCACGACCCCCGCCATGCGCGCAGCAGACGCTCGTTGCGTCATCGGCCAGCACCCGGGACCGACGCACGGGGTTGGGGTCGGGTGCGCCGGCGGCGCGGGCCGGGCGGCGGCGCGGCCAACGGCGCGAGAGCGCGATCGACGACGGATGCGCTCCTCCGGCGCTCGACGGCGAGGCCGTCCAGCCACCAGCCCACCACGAGCAGGAGTGCGCCGGTGGATACGAGCATCACGAGGCCCGGCAGCGTGGACAGCAGGGCGATCAGGTAGCCCGCGACGGGCAGACTCCAGGCGACTCGCCCGATGACCGCCGACGCCGGGCTGATCGAGGGGTCGGGCGCCGCGTTCGCGTCGCCCTGGGTCTCGAGCCACCGCTCGCCGTCCCGATCGGCGAGTCGGATGATCCGGTGGGTGAAGATGGCCCGCCCGGCGCCACTGCGCAGGCTGACGACGTCACCGACCGTCAGCTCGGTGCTCGGGACTCGATCCAGGATCGCCACGGATCCGATGCCGATCGCCGGCTCCATCGACGGGCCGGCGACGACATAGACCGGATGGCCGAGCAATGGGAGCACCCGCCCGATGACGACGCTCGACAGGCCGACGGCCACGATGGCGATGAGCGCGAGGTCGACGAGCCGGACGACGATCCCCAACGCCCCGCTGCCCCCTGTCGCCGATGCTCGTCGCATGGATGGACTCCTCCCGGCTGCGCGGGATATCACCGGAGCGCGACCCGTCGCCGGGCCGCGCTCCGGGGTGCAGCCGGATAGTGGATTACGGGTTGTTGGCGGTCTGCTCGGCGTCGAAGGTGAATGTTGCGGTCGACGTCGCGCCCTGGAGCGTGTTGCCGGTGGCGAGCGGCAGGCTCACCCGGAAGCACAGGACCTCGTTCGCGGCGGCGGCCAGCGTCCGGTCGCCGGCGTTGGCGCCCTGGGCCGGGTTGCCGATCACGGCACCGTCGAGCGCCGTGGCGGCCAGCACGGACGTGCCGTCGAAGGCCGCGCAGCTGGTCCCGAGCGTCTTGACCGTGAGGGTCAGGGTATCGCCCAGGAGGTTCGTGGCCGTCGTGGTCAGGGCATAGCGCAACGCGGCGGTCCCGGCGTTGTCGATGGTCAGCGCCTGCGTCGTCGAATCCCCGGGCACCATCGCGCTGATGGTGAAGGCGACGGTCGGCGACGACTCGATGTCGATCGTGCCCGACGCGAACGTCCCGGTCGAGGCGTCCGTGTCCGTGAAGATGGCGAGCGAGAACATGCCCGCGCCCAGGCTGATGGTGGTGAGCCCGAGCAGGAGGGCGACGATCCCGCGACGGCGGCGGCGTGACGGCCGCTGCTCGTCGTAGGCACGCGCGACCGCGGTGGTTGACTGATCCATGTCCATCGATCCCCTTCGTGGAGCGGCGCCGATGCCGCACTGGCCCGGTTCGCTGACGTATCCCCCGACGCCACGCTCCCCGATGGGTCTCGCGATGGATGGTGCGCGTCGGCGTTCATCCGATCAGATGGGCGACGTAGGCCGCCACGGGACCGTCGGGTCACCGGTATCGGTACCTTGGTCCTGTGCGCGGCACGAAGCGGTGCGCCGCGACCACGCGAATCGGTCGATCAGTCGGTGCGCGCGCGCCCCTCGGCAAGCCGCTCGTCGTAGCGCTGATCGCGCCAGGCCAGGGCGGCCTTCAGGCCGTCGCGCCGGACGATCGCGTCCCACTCGCGCTGTTCTGGCGTGTCGGCGGCGTTGATGATGGCGCCCAGGTCCAGGCCTGCCTCGACGGCCAGCCGGAACCCGGCCGCATCCATCGCCCGGTTGAGCATCCGCTTGGTCGGGCCCATGACCTCGGGGGGCGTCCTGGCCAGCCGGTCCGCCAGCGCGTCGACCTCGGCGGCCAGCCGGTCGAGCGGGACCACGCGGTTGATGAGCCCGATGCGTTCAGCCTCGACAGCATCGATCAGATCCCCGGTCAGGAGCAGCTCGCGGGTCCGCTTCTGGCCGATGAGGTACGGCATCAGCAGCGTGACCGGCGCCGACCCATAGCGGATCTCCGGTTCGCCGAGCTTCGTGCCGTCAGCCGCGACCACCAGGTCACAGGCCATGGCCAGTTCCAGGCCGCCCGCCAGGGCATAGCCGTGCACCTGGGCGATGACCGGCTTGGGCGAGTCGAGGAAGCGCAGCGTCGCCGCAACGTCCGCAGCCAGCAGGTCCCGCCACTGGACCGGGCCGCCGATGTCGCCGCCGGCTTCCTCGGTCAGGTCGTAGCCCGACGAGAAGGCCCGACCGGCTCCCTCGATGACGATGACCCGCACATCCGGGTCGGCCTCCGCGGCATCCAGGGCCGCCACCAGGGCCGTGACGAGCGGGCCATTCAAGGCATTGAGCTTGGCCGGCCGGTTGAGCGTGAGGCGCACGCCCCAGGGCGTCGCCGTCGTGAGCAGGATCGGCTCGTCAGTCATCGGCCAGGACCACGAGCGCGTCTACGGCGAGCGCCCCATCGGGCGAGGCGATGACCGGATTGAGATCCACGGCCAGGATGTCCGGGCGGTCGACGGCAAGGCGCGACAGCGCGACGATCATGGCGACGAGGGCAGGCCGGTCGACGGCCGGGCGACCGCGCACCCCGTCCAGGATGCGCGCCCCGCGCAGCCCATCGAGCATCGCCGCCGCCTCGTCGGGCGGGACCGGGGCCAGGCGGATCGAGACGTCGTCAAGGATCTCGGTCAGGACCCCGCCCAGGCCGACGACGACGGCTGGACCGAACGAGGGGTCGCAGTGCATCCCGACGATCAACTCCACGCCCGGGTCGGCCATCGGCTCGACGAGCAGGCCGCGGATATCCAGGCCGTGCCGGCGGCCGGTCGCCAGCAGCTCCTCGGCGGCTGTACGGATCCGCTCGTCACCGACGAGTCCCAGGGCGACCAGCCCGAGATCGCTCTTGTGGGCCAGCCCCGAGGCATCGAGCTTGAGGGCGATCGCGTGGCCGCCCAGGGGACGAGCGGCCACGACGGCCGCGTCGGCATCCGGGACGGCGATCGCGCTGGTGACCGCCAGGCCGGCTGCCCGCAGGAGGTCAAGGCTCTCGCGCTCCGACAGGATCCGGCCGGCGCCAGCGGCCGGCGCCAGCCGGTTCGCTCGGGAGTCGTGGCCTTGGCCGTAGGCGGCACGGTCCGCGGCCAGGGCCGGCCATTCCGCGCGCCACGGGCCAACCGACGCCCGACGATGGTGGGTCGCCTCCCAGCGAGCCAGGCTGGCGATGGCCGTGAATGCCTCCGAGGCTCCGCGCAACAACGGCGCGCCGTCGCCGTCGCGGTCCAGGAGGGCCTTGGTCTCCGGCGGGGGCTCGCCGGAGGTCAGGGACACGTAGACCGGCAGGATCCCCGGGCGGCCGCGGGTCGCGGCCAGGAGCTGGTGGGTCACGTGATTGGCGGTCTCGACCTCGGCTGGCAGCGACCGATACGGGAAGTCATGGACGAGGACCAGTACGTCGTAGGCGGCGCTGGCGGCGAGCGCCTCGAAGCACGCGCCATACGCCGCTGCCGGGTCAGCGGCACCCCATGGGTCGAGCGGATTGCCGACATAGCCCATCGTCGGCAGACGCTCCAGGATCGCGGCCCGTGCCTCGTCCGGGATGGGCGGGAGGTCCACCCCGGTCCGGGGCGCCATGTCGGCGATGAGCGACGCCTCGCCCGTCGAGACGGTCACGACCCCGGTCCGCCCGCGTCCGACACGCCGACCCGTGCGCCGCACACCCTCCACGAGCTCCGCCGTCTCGAGCAACGCGTCGAGGTCCTCGCAGCGGATGACGCCGGCGGCATCCAGGGCCGCATCGGTGACGCGGGCCTCGCCGGCCAGGGAGCCGGAGTGGGCCATCGCCGCCGCTTGCGCCTGGTCGCTGCGGCCCACCTTGACCGCCATGATCGGCTTGCCCAGATGGAGCGCATGGTCGGCGAGGGCCAGGAACCGTTCCGGTCGCTTGAACCCTTCCACGAACAGGATCACCGACGTGGTCTCGGGATCGTCGAGGCAGTAGGCCAGGTAGTCGCACACGTCCAGCACGACCTCGGAGCCGCAGCTGATGATCCGGCTGAAGCCGACCCGCGAGCCGGAGTGGACGAAGGCATCCGTCACCGACCCCGACTGCGCGATCCCGGCCACGCCGCCGCGCGGTAGATAAGGCGAGACATCGCCGATGTAGGTCGCGCTGTTGGTCGTGAGGTCGATGACGCCCATGCAGTTCGGTCCGACCAGGGCCAGTCCGTGGCGGCGCGCGATGTCGGCGACCTCGAGCTGCATCGCCGCGGCCGCGGCACCACCCTCGACGACGCCGCCGCCCGGGATGATGACGGCCGGAATCCCTGCGGCCGCCGCGTCGTCCGTGACCATCGCGGCGCGCAATGGGTTGAGCGCGACCAGCGCGATGTCCGGGCGCTCCGGCAGGGCGCTCAGGCTCGGGAAGGACCGTTGGCCCAGGATCTCGTCGTACTTGGGATTGACGAAATGGCAGCGCGTCTCGCTACCCATGGCCCGCAGATTGTCGCGGACGGTCTCGGCGATCCAGCCGCGCGGGGAGGCCCCGACGACCGCGACCGACCGCGGGGCGAACAGCGGGCGCAGGTCGATGGTCGGCGAGGCCGTCACCTCGGTCATGGCTCGTGGCTCATCGGGTCGCGCTCATCCAACGACGCGGTCGACGCCGCGCTTCTCCATGGCCCGCGCGATGATCAGGCGCTGGATCTCCGACGTCCCCTCCCAGATCCGGTCGACCCGCAACTCGCGGAAGAACCGCTCGGCGGCATTCTCGCGCATGTAGCCACGGCCGCCGAACACCTGGACGACGCGGTCGGCACAGCGGAACGCCGCCTCCGAGGCGAACAGCTTGGCGAGCGACGCCTTGGCGTGCAGGAGCTTGGGGTCCGCGCCCTGATCGGCCAGCCAGGCCGCCTCGCGGGTCAGGGCGCGAGCGGCGGCGGCGTCGGCCGCGGAGTCGGCCAGCGGGAAGGATACGCCCTGGAAGTCGAAGATCCGTTCGCCGAACTGCACCCGCTCCGTCGCCCACTCGACGGTCATCGTGAGCAGCCGCTCCATCGCGCCGCTGCAGCGTGCCCCGATGTGGATGCGTTCCTCCACGAACCACTCGTTCGTGTGCTCATCCGCGCGACCGATCCCGCCCAGGATCGCGGAGGCCGGCACCCGGACATCGTGCAGCACGAACTGCGGGTGCCGGTCGGCGAAGGTGTGCATGTAGTCCGGGTCGTGTTGCATGGTCAGGCCGGGCGTGTCGTAGTCAACCAGGAAGAGGGTCGGCCGGCGTTCATCGCCGTCGACGACCAGGCAGTGGAAGATCATGAAGTCGGTCTCGTCGGGCGGCCCGGTCACGAACCACTTCTCGCCGTTGAGCACGTACGCACCGGTCGCTGCGTCTCGCTCAGCAGTGGCTTCCATGGTCCGCGGGTCTGAGCCCGCGCCGGGTTCCGTGATCGCGTAGCTCCCGAATCGTTCGCCGCGCAGGGACGGCTCCAGGTAGCGCCGACGCTGCTCCGGGTCGCAGTGGATGAGCGCGTTGTAGGCACCGGGGATATACGACCACAGCCCGCCGGTCCCCTGCCCCAGCTGCTCGTGGACCAGGACCTGCTCGAGCATCGACCAGCCCTGGCCGCCGGCCTCGACCGGTAGCGAGCCGCCGACCAGGCCCGCCGCGATCGCCGCATCGCGGATGTGGGCCCGCGTCTCGGACGAGATCCGGCCACCGGCCCGTTCGAAGTCGAGTTCGACCGGTCGGAGGACGTCGCGGACGAAGGCACGAGTCTGCGCCTGGAGCCGGAGTTGGCCGTCGGACAGGGTGAGGTCCATCGCGGTGAAGGATGCGACACCCGGGAGCCCAGCTCCCTACCGCGTCGCGGGCCATGGGACGCGGGGGCCAGGCGCCGATGGCCGCGGGGCCGATAATCAGCGGGTGCATGACACCACGCCGTCCCCCGATCCGCGACCCACCCCCCTGCCGTCCCGAACCGACGTCGCCGTCATCGGTGGCGGGATCCTCGGCCTGGCGGTCGCCCGTGAACTCCTCGAGCGTCGACCCGGCCTGCAGGTGACGGTCCTGGAGCGTGAAGCGGAGCTGGCGAGCCACCAGACCGGCCACAACAGCGGCGTCCTTCACGCCGGGCTCTACTACACGCCGGGCTCGCTCAAGCAGCGCTACTGCCGCGATGGCAAGGCCGCTCTGGAGCGCTATGCGGAGGAACGCGGCATCCCGTTCGAGCGCTGCGGCAAGCTCGTCGTCGCGGTGGACGACACGGAGATCGCGGCCCTGGAGAAGCTCCGCGAACGAGCCGAGGCGAACGGCGTCCCCGGCCTGGAGGTCGTCGGACCTGAGCGCATCGCAGAGATCGAGCCGCACGTGCGAGCCGTGCGCGGCTTGTGGAGCCCGGGAACCGGGATCATCGACTACCGGCGCGTGGCCCTCAGCTACGCCGACGATGTCCTGGCGGCCGGTGGGACGATCCACACGGGCCACGAGGTTCGCACCATCGTCGCGGGCTCGGGCGGGCTGACCGTCGGGACCAGCGCAGGCGATCTGCAGGCTCGCGCAGTCGTGGGGTGCGCCGGGGTGGGG
>JBPPMZ010000166.1:0-4548 GCA_051306295.1 Candidatus Limnocylindrales bacterium | reverse complement strand
CCGCCCCACCCAGCCGACCTCGCCCAACGCCCCGAGCTCGTCGAGCAGGCGCGGCTGGTATCCGGGGATGCGGGCCGGCAGCACATCACGCTCCAGGACGGACGCCGGGATGGCGACGCCGGCCAGTTGGTCCACCACCTCGGCCAGGCGCTCCAGGGCCGCGGTCCCGCGGAACGGGGCCGGGTCGGCACCCGGACCGGCCACCGGCGCAACCCCCTGCCAGGCGGGCAGGAACCGCGCGAAGGCGACCGGATCGACCGGCTCGACCTCGCGGCGCAGGCGCGCCAGCGATCGACGGCGGAGCTGGCGCAGGACATCGGGGTCGCACCACTCGCGTTCTGCGCCGCCCGGCCGGAACTCGCCGCGCAGGACGGTCCCGGCACCGAGCATCCGCTCCAGCGTGTCGTCCACGATCCCCGCCGGCAGGCCCCAGCGCCGGGCCGGCTCCGCGGTCGCGAACGGCCCGTGAGTCCGGGCGTAGCGAGCCAGCAGCCCATCCAGGGCGCCGGCTGCCGGGCCAAGGAATGCCTCGGGGATGCCGACCGGCGCGGTCACGCCCACACCGTCGCGGTAGCGAGCGACGTCCTCGATGGCGATCCAGCGCTCGTCACCGGCCATCCGGACCCGCACGGCCCGTCGCGCGGCCGCGAGCTCGGCGAGCCAGGGTCCGGCGGCGACCGCTCCCCCCGTCGTCCGCGCCGCGACCTCCCCGTCCGACAAGTCGCCCAGCCGACGCAGCAGGTCGTGGACCTGGTCCAGCGTCCCGGCCTGGCGATCCTCGGCCAGCGCCTGGAGCGACAGCTCGAGGTCGGCCAGGGCGTCGGGGTCGAGCAACTCACGCAGCTCCTCCTGGCCCAACAGCTCGCGCAGCAGGTCGCGGTCCAGGGTCAGGGCGCCCGCTCGGCGCTCGGCCAGGGGCGTGTCGCCGTCATACATGTAGGCCGCGACGTAGTCGAACATCAGGCTGCTGGCGAATGGGCTCGCCTTCGCCGTGACGACGCCGTGGACCGCGATCTCGCGCGACGCCACGCCGGCCAGCACCTCGCGCAGGGCGGGCAGATCGAACACGTCCGACAGGCACTCGCGGTACGTCTCGACGAGGATCGGGAAGCTGCCGTAGCGGCTCGCGACGGCGAGCAGGTCCGCCGAGCGCTGGCGCTGCTGCCAGAGCGGCGTGCGCGTCCCCGGCCGGCGGCGGGGCAGGAGCAGGGCGCGTGCGGCGTTCTCGCGGAAGCGCGAGGCAAACAGGGCGGAGGTCGCGACCTGCCCGACGACCAGGTCCTCGACCTCGTCCGCATCGGGGAAGAGCAACTCCTCGACGCCGTCCAGGCTCGTCTCGTCCTCCGGCATGCGGATGGCGATCCCATCGTCCGACCAGATCGTCGCAACCTCCATGCCCAGGCGCTCTCGGAGGCGCGCTTCAAGGGCCAGCGACCACGGCGCATGGACGCGGCCACCGAACGGGGTCAGCAGGGTCAGTCGCCAGTCGCCGAGTTCGTCGCGGAAGCGCTCGACGACGACGCGCTTGTCGGTCGGCAGGGCGCCCGCCGCCTCGCGCTCGTCCTCGAGATACGAGATGAGGTTCTCGGCGGCGCGCGCGTCGAGGTCGTGATGCTCGCGGAGGCGCGTGATCGCCTTCGCCCGCCCCTTCGGGCCGCGAGCCAGGTCGCCCTCCGCCTCGGCGATGAAGGCGCCCATCGCCCGCCCGAGCTCGATCGGTCGGCCGACGGCGTCGCCCTTCCAGAACGGCAGCTTGCCCGGGACACCGGGCGCCGGGCTGACCGTCACCCGGTCATGGCCGATGTCCTCGACCCGCCAGGAGCTGGCGCCCAGGACGATGACATCGCCATGCATGCCGGCGCGCAGCTCGTAGACCATCTCCTCGTCGAGTTCGCCCACGCGCCGGCCGGGCATACCCGCCTCGCCGACCATGAACACGCCGAACAGGCCCCGGTCCGGGATCGTGCCGCCGCTCGTGACGGCAACGACCCGGGCATCGCGCCGGCCCTCGATCGTGTCGGTCACGCGGTCCCAGATGACGCGCGGCTTGAGCTCGGCGAACTCGTCGGAGGGATATGCGCCGGCGAGCATGCCCAGCACGCCGTCGAGCACGTCGCGGCTGAGCGTCTCGAAGGAGGCCGCCCGCGTGACGGTGCGCAGCAGGTCTTCGCCGGTCCAACGGTCCATGACGGTCATGGCCACGATCTGCTGGGCCAGCACGTCGAGCGGGTTGCGGAGGATCTGCGTCGCCTCGATGGCGCCCTCGTGCATGCGCCGGGTGACGACGGCGCACTCCAGCAGGTCGCCGCGGTACTTGGGGAAGATGACGCCCTTGCTGGGCGCCCCGACCTGGTGACCGGCCCGGCCGACGCGCTGCAGCCCGCGGGCGACGCTTGTCGGGCTCTCGACCTGGATGACGAGGTCGACCGCGCCCATGTCGATGCCGAGCTCCAGGCTGCTGGTGGCCACGAGCGCCGGGATGCGCCCGGCCTTGAGCTCCTCCTCGATCTCCAGGCGCTGCTCGCGCGCGATGCTGCCGTGGTGGGCCCGGACCAGCTCCTCGCCGGCCAGCTCGTTCAGTCGATGGGCCAGGCGCTCGCTGAGCCGGCGGCTGTTGGTGAACACGATCGTGCTGTGGTGGGCACGGATGAGCTCGAGGATGGCCGGGTGGATCGCCGGCCAGATGCTCGTCCGCAGGTCCGGGCTGATGGCCGGGCCGCCCGGCTGGTCCTCCGGTGGGAGCAGATCGCCGATGGCCGCCATGTCGTCGACCGGGACGATGACCTGCAGGTCGAGCGCCTTGCGCGCGCCGGCATCGACGATGGCCACGTCCCGATCCGGCCCGACACCGCCCAGGAAGCGCGCGATGGCCTCGAGCGGGCGCTGCGTCGCGGACAGACCGATGCGCTGCGGCGGCGGGCGATCGTCGCCCTCGGGCCGGAGGCGCTCGAGCCGTTCCAGGCTCAGGGCCAGATGCGCTCCGCGCTTCGTGCCGGCGATGGCATGGACCTCGTCGACGATGACGTGCTCGACGCCGCGCAGGATGTCGCGCGCCTGGCTCGTGAGCAGGAGGTACAGGCTCTCAGGCGTGGTGATGAGGATGTCCGGTGGCCGGCGCGCGAGGTCCCGTCGCTCCTGGGTCGGCGTATCGCCCGTGCGACTGGCGACCGTGATGTGCGGTGGGTCACCACCGAGGCGCTGCGCCGCGAGGCCGATCCCGGTCAGCGGGGCTCGCAGGTTGCGCTCGACGTCGTAGGTCAGGGCCTTGAGCGGGGAGATGTACAGGACACGCACGTGGCCCGGCTGCTCGCGGGTGGGGGGCGGGCTCGGATCGCGGGCCAGGCGGTCCAGGCACCAAAGGAAGGCGGCCAGGGTCTTGCCGCTCCCCGTGGGGGCGTGGATGAGCGTGTGCCGACCGGCGCTGATGGCCGCCCAGCCCTCGGCCTGGGCCTGGGTGGGAGCCGCGAAGCTGGCCGTGAACCACTCGCGCACGGCCGGGGAGAACTGGGCCAGGGGGCCCGCGAGCGGCTCGGCAGCAGCGGGGATCGTCACGGGACCCAGAGTATAGGCGGACTCATCGGATTAGACCATGCGTTCGTATTCGACCGAAGTACAGGGGCGCCAGACAGCCCTTGACGCGACACGGGCCTAATGGCCCCCCGGAAACCGTCCATCGGCCACATCCCGGTCAGGGTGCCGTGGTGCGCTAATGGCCGAGTCCGAGTGCGGGTGCCCACCAGGCGAGCCGCCGGACGTGGGAAAGGAAGCGTGAAGATGTCGGGACGCAATCTCCAGCTGGCGCTGGGCGGCCTCGCGGCGGTGCTGCTGCTTGCCCTGGTCAATCCATGGGTCACCCTTGAAGCGGGCGTCGTGAAGGACGTCGTCACGGTGGGCTTCTGGGTGAGCTTCGTCGTCCTGCTGGTCTTGCTCTTCGCGGAACGCAAGCAGTCCGGCGGAGAGGTCGTCGAGGTCGAGGGACCGGCCTTCACCCGCTTCCTGTTCAACAACTCCCGGGCCGGCCTCTTCTGGCTGCCGGTCCGCCTGTTCCTGGGCTTCTCGTGGATCGAGGCCAGCTGGCACAAGATCTCCGGCGAAGGCTGGCTTGACGGGGGCTCCGCCCTGGCGGGCTACTGGAACAACGCGGTCGCGATCCCGGCTGAGGGCCGACCGGCCATCTCGTTCGAGTGGTATCGCGGGTTCCTGCAGATCCTCATCGACAACGGTGCCGAGAGCTGGTTCGCGCCACTCATCGCGTTTGGTGAGATGGCCGTCGGGATCGGCCTCATCCTGGGGATCCTGACCGGCTTCGCGGCCTTCTTCGGGGCACTCATGAACATGTCGTTCCTGCTCGCCGGGTCCGCGTCGACCAACCCGGTCCTGTTCACCCTGGCCGTCGGGCTGATCCTGGCCTGGAAGGTCGCCGGCTACTACGGCGTCGACCGATACCTCCTGCCGATGCTCGGCACGCCGTGGCATCCGACGGTCCTGTCCGGCAGGGCGACGAGCCCGGCCAGCTCGCGCCCCTGATCGCCCCGAACCCCCCCGCCT
>JBPPMZ010000165.1:0-28388 GCA_051306295.1 Candidatus Limnocylindrales bacterium | reverse complement strand
GCCCCGAACGTCGTCGAGGCGATGGCGAGGACCCCGGCAAGCCCCGCGGACGATGAGCCGATCATCGGCCAGGCCGACCAGGGCGCCGAGTCGATGGTCGGCGACCATCCGCGACCGACCGGTCCCAGCGTCCAGCACCCGGATCCGGCAGGCCACCTCGCCGCATGACGTGATCGCGAGCGAGCGACCGTCCAGCGACCAGGTGAGGTCCGTGATCCACGTCCTGCCGAAGGCGGCGTCCGCGGCGATCGGACCGAGCACGTGAGTCGCGTCGTCCCCACCGGGTGTCCGACGCCACACGCCAAGATCCGCGCGATCCGCCCGCCGGACGCGGTGCTCGTACAACGTCGCGCCATCTGGTGCCAGGACTGCCTGGCGGATGACCGCCGACGACGTCGACACGAGCGTCGAGCAGCCACGCTCGACATCGGCGACCGACACCGTCGAACGGCGCCCATCGTCCGTCCCGAACACGACCCGACCGCCGGCCGGGGCCGACGCGAAGGACTCCGAGTCGAGGGCCACAGTCCACGCCGACCCGCCGATGCGGCCAAGCTCCAGCCGTTGCCCCTGGCGCGCGCCGGCGATCAGGACCGGATCCAGGCGATACCAGGCCGTCGCGCCTGTGGCCGGCGCCGGCTGTGCTCCGTCGCGGCACGCCGGCAGGGTGCCGACCTCCGCCGTTGGCGCCCCGAACGTCGTCGAGGCGATGGCGAGGACCCCGGCAAGTGCCGCGATCCCCGGTCCGAGCCGTCGTCCCCATCGTGACTCCAGCATGGTCTGAGAACCTCCTCCGGCGGGGTGCTCCGTGGCGGGAGGAGGGCGAGGCGGCCATCCTACGGACGCGTCCTTCACTCGCACTTATCTGCGAAGGGACTCCACGTTGCCCGCGCGGGACTCGACCTTCGCCCGCGGGCCGCTCTTCGCTGGGCGAAGCAGGTGACCGGACCGGTGGTCGATCGGTGCGCTGGATGGACGAATCGGCGACCGGGGAGCGCCGCACACGCCAGATGCGCCGCCCAGCGTACGAAACGACGGTCGGCTGGGCGGTCCGCGGTCGTCTGCTTCGCTGAGTGCAGAGAGAGAGCCACCGAGGTCCGACCGGCGAAGGCGCACAGGTCGGCCGGAGACCGCCGTGTGCTACGCTCCTGGCCGACAACAACGTCAACGCCGCGTGGTCGCGAAGCCGGTGAGATTCCGGCACAGTCCCGCTACGGTGAACGCCCGATCCTCGGGCGGAAGTCCGGTCGCCGACCCACGGTGCGTGCTCGAACCTTCGAGAGAAAGGTAGGCAGGACCGTGTACCCGAGCAGCTGACCCCTCCCTTCGACCACCTTCGAAGCGAGGGGTTTCGCGTCTCGCGACGCCGAATCCCCTCCGGCCCCAAAGCCCTTGAGCCCGACCCGGAGGAACCCTGTGCCCGCCCGTTCCCGACGACGCCTCGTCGTCCTCATCGCCAGCCTGTCCCTGGTCCTCGTCGCCTGCGGCGGCAGCGCGGCCTCGCCGACCATTCCCGCCGATGCGACCGGTTCCGCCGTTCCGGCCATCACGTCCAGTCCCAGCCCGGAGGCCGCGTTCCCGGTCACGGTGACCGACGACGAGGGCACGGTCGTCGAGATCGCCGCCGAGCCCGAGCGGATCGTCTCGCTGACCCCGGCCAACACGGAGATCGTGTTCGAGCTGGGCGCCGGCGGGCGGGTCGTCGCGACCGATAGCGGCAGCGACTACCCGGCCGAGGCGGTCGCCCTCCCCGATGTCGCCGACTTCGCCTCGGTGGACGTCGAGCAGATCGTCGATCTCGACGCCGACCTCGTCATCGCCGGCGGTCTGGGCTTCACGCCGTCCGATGCCATCACCCAGCTGCGCGACCTGGGGATCCCGGTCCTCGTCGTCTATGCCCCCACGATCGAGGCGGTCTACGAGGATATCGAGCTCATCGGTCAGGCCATCGGCGCGGCGGAACCCGCGGCCACGCTGGTCGGCGAGATGCGCAGCCAGATGGATGCGATCGCGGCGGCGGCCGGCACCGGCGTTCGCCCGCGCGTCTTCTACGAGATCGGCTACACCGACGCGACGGGCCAGATCTTCGCCCCCGCGGACGACTCCTTCGTGGCCGAGATGGTGACGATGGCCGGCGGTGACACGATCACGACCGGTGACCCGGCGAGCTACGAGATCCCGCTTGAGACGCTCATCGAGCGCGACCCGCAGATCATCGTCCTGGGTGTGAATCCGTTCTATGCCCCGACCCCGGAGGCCGTTGCCGCCCGGACCGGCTGGGATGTCATGAGTGCGGTCAAGGACGACGGCATCGTGACCGTCCAGGACACCGAGATCACCCGACCCGGCCCGCGGCTGCCGATCGGCCTGCGCAACCTGGCGGCGGCCATCCGGCCGGACGTCGAGCTGCCCACGGCGCCCTAGGCCCGGGACCCGCAGGACCGCCATGGCCGCCCCGGCCCTGTCGCGCGATGTCCCTGCTCCCGGCCTCGCCGGTCGGTTGCGGGGTCGTCCCATCATCGTGGCGGCCGTCGGCCTGATCGTGCTCCTGGTCGTCCTCGTTGCGGGCGTCGGCCTGGGATCCGTGCGGATCGGCCCCCTGGACACGATCGGGGTCGTCCTGTGGCGGACCCTTGGGCTCGATGTCGGTCGGACCTGGACGCCGGCCACCGAGACGATCATCTGGGAGCTGCGCCTGCCCCGGGTCCTGACGTCGATGGCCATCGGGGCGGGGCTGGCCGTGGCCGGGGCGACGTTCCAGGGTCTGCTCCGAAACCCACTGGCGGACCCGTTCGTGCTCGGGACTGCCTCGGGCGCGGCGCTCGGCGCGTCGATCGCCATCCTGCTGCCGGTCCAGGCCGTGTTCGTGACCTTCGGGCTACTCCACGCCCTGGCCTTCGTCGGGGCGCTGGCCGCGGCGTGGGTGGTGTTCCGGCTGGGAGGCTCCGGCGGGCCAGGCGGCCTGACCCGCTTGCTGCTCACGGGCTATGGCATCGCCTCGATCCTGACCGCGCTGATCACGATGGCGATGTACGTGTCGGGTTCCGAGCTGCGCCAGATCTTCGCGTTCCTGCTGGGTGGTCTGGCGGGCTCGTCGTGGGCGCGCCTGGCCGTCGCCGCGCCGCTCATCGCGGTGTCGTGCGGTTTCATCGTGCTTCGCGCGCGGTCGCTCGACGGGATGCTCCTGGGCGACGCCGCCGCGCGACACCTGGGCATCGATGTCGGTCGCGAGCGCGGCATCCTGCTGGCCCTGGCGTCGATGGCCACGGCCGCAGGCGTCGCGGTCAGCGGCCTGATCGGCTTCGTCGGGCTGGTCGTCCCGCACCTGGTCCGGCTGCTCGTCGGGCCGTCCGCGCGGCGCGTGTTGCCGATCTCCGCCATCGTCGGGGCCCTGTTGCTGGCCGGTGCGGACCTGGTCGCGCGCCTGGCCGGGGACGTGCCCGTCGGCGTGGTCATGGCCCTGCTGGGTGCGCCGTTCTTCCTGTTCCTGCTCCAGCGCACGCGCACCGGGTATGAACTGTGAGCACGGCCATCCTCGCCGCGGATGGCGTGACCGTGGCCCACGGCGCGCGGCGCATCGTCGACGGCGCGGGCCTCTCCATCGAGGCTGGTGAGCGGGTCGCCCTCGTCGGCCCGAACGGCGCCGGCAAGTCCACGTTGCTGCGGATCCTGACCGGGGTCCTGCATCCGCGCGAGGGGGTCGTGCGCCTGTGCGGCGATCCGATCGCCGGCCTGGACCGGCGGGCCGTGGCCCGCAACATCGCCGTCGTGCCCGAGCTCGCCCAGCTGCCCTTCGCGATGCCGGTCGACGAGGTCGTGGCCCTGGGTCGGTTGCCCCACGAGCCGCCGCTCACCGGCCTGCGAGCCGCGGACCTGGCCGCCGTGGATGCCGCCCTGGAGCGAGTCGGGATCACGGCCCTGCGCGGTCGCGACGTGCGCGAGCTGTCGATGGGCGAGCGCCAGTTGGTGTTCATCGCCGTGGCCGTGGCCCAGGGCGCGCCGATCCTGGTCCTTGACGAGCCGACCGCGCACCTCGACATCCGCCACCAGGTCGAGGTGATGCGCCTGCTCGTCGACCTCAACGAGCGCGATGGGACGACGATCCTGGCCGTGCTGCACGACCTGGCCCTTGCGGCGCACTTCTTCGGCAGGGTCGCGGTCATGGCCGATGGCCGGATCGTCGCCGACGGGCCACCGACCGCTACCCTGGATGCCGCGCACATCCGGGACGTGTTCGGGGTGGACCCGGCACTCGTGCGCCTGCCGGTGGCCTCTTCGTGACCGGCGCGGACGCCGCCCGCGCGGCGACCGCGCTGCTGACCCGGCTGCCCATCCACGGGCCCCTGGTGGACGCCAGCGGTGCTGCGGCCTTCCCGTTGGTGGGTGCCGCGGTCGGTGCCGCCGGTGCGGCCGTCCTCCTGCTCCTTGGCGGCGCCGGCGAGTCGGCCCTCGCCGCGGTCGGCGCGGTCGGGATCATGGCCCTCGTGTCGGGCGGCCTGCACCTCGATGGGCTGGCCGACACCGCGGATGCGCTCATGGCCCCGGACGCCGAGCGTGCCGAGGCCGCCCGGGCGGATCCAGCGGCGGGCTCGGGCGGGGTCGTCGCGCTGATCGTGGTCCTGGGCGCCCAGGTCGCCGCGCTCGTCAGCCTGCTCGATACGCCGGACGGCCCGCGCGTCGCGGCGGCGGCGTGCATCGGGGCCGCGGCGATGGCTCGTGCCGTCCCGGTCGTCGGCGCCCGCCTGTGGCGTCGACGGGCCCGCGGCGACGGATTCGGATCGTGGTTCGCCGCCCGCATCGGCGCCGGCGCGGTGACGCTGGCCGGCCTGGTCGCCGCGGCCGTGGTGGCCATCGCGGCCGCGGTCGCCGGTTCGGCGGCGCTCGGGCTCGGGCTGGGGATGGGTGCTGGCCTCGGCGTCCTCGTCCTGGGCTGGATCGTCTGGCGCCGCGACCGGCTGGACGGTGACGGCCTGGGCGCCTCGGTCGAGCTGACCGTGGCCATCGCCCTGGCCGCCGCGGCCGTCGCGGTCTGATGGCGGCCCCGCTGCTGTTCGCCCTCGGCGGGACGCGCAGTGGCAAGAGTCGCTGGGGCCTGGCGGCCACCCGACGCCTGGCCGGCGAGGGTCGGGCCTGGTTCCTGGCCACGGCCTGGTCCGGCGATCCGGAACTGGACGACCGGATCGCCCGGCATCGACGCGAGCGACCGACCGACTGGCCGACGATCGACGTTGGCACGGACCTCGTCACGGCCCTGGCCGCGACCGACGCGACCGAACCCGCGCTCATCGACGGCCTGACCCTGTGGCTCAGTGCGATCCTTGGCGACGCGCCAGCGCCGATCGACGACCTGCTCGACGGACCGGTCGCTGCCGCCCTTTCCGCGATCCGGGAGCGTCCGGGCCCCGTCATCATCGTCAGTGACGACGTCGGTGGCGGGATCGTGCCGATGCATCCGCTGGCCCGCGCCTACCGTGACCTCGTCGGGATCGCCCACCAGCGCATCGCCGGCGAGGCGGACCAGGCCGTGATGCTGGTCGCCGGTCTGCCCGTCTGGATCAAGGGCGGCCCGTCGTGACCGAGCGCGTCACCGACCCCGACGCCGACGCCGAGGCCCTGGCCCGTGTGGTCGCCGCCGTCGAGGCCCTCGGCCCACTCGATGCTGCCGCGATGGCCAAGGCCTCCGCCCGTCTGGACGGCCTGACCAAGCCCCCTGGCAGCCTGGGCCGCCTGGAGTCGATCGTCGTGACCCTGGCCGGGATCACTGGACGCTCGGGTGCGACCGTTGGGCGGCGAGCCGTGATCATCGCCGCCGCGGACCACGGGGTGGCGCGTCGCGGTGTCTCCGCCTATCCCCAGGCAGTGACGGCGCAGATGGTCGCCAACTTCCTGGCGGGCGGGGCCGCGATCAGTGTCCTGGCGGCGCGCGCCGGGGCGACCCTGACCGTCATCGATGTCGGCGTTGCGTCCGACATCCCGGCCGGGACGGACACCTCGGGGCGGGGCGGGCGACTGATCAGCGCGCGGGTCCGTGCCGGGACCGCGGACGTGACCATCGGGCCGGGCATGACCCGAGATGAGGCCCTGGCCGCGATCGCCGTCGGGCTGCGAGCCGGCGAGTCGGCCGTCGCCGAGGGAGTGGACCTGCTGGCCATCGGCGAGATGGGCATCGGCAATACGACAGCGGCAAGTGCCCTGACCGCGGTCCTCGCGGATGCTCCATACGAACTCGTGACGGGTCACGGCACCGGCCTGGACGCCGACGGAATCGCTCGCAAGCGGGCTGCGATCGGCGCGGCCCTGGCGATCAATGCTCCAGATCCGAAGGATCCGCTGGCCGTGCTTGCCGCCGTCGGCGGGCTGGAGATCGCGGCCCTGATCGGCGTCATCCTCGCGGCCGTCTCGGCGCGCGTCCCGGTCCTGCTCGACGGCTTCATCACCGGCGCAGCGGCGCTCGTGGCCGTCGCGCTCGCGCCGCGGATCGCCCCCAGACTCCTGGCCGCGCATCGCTCGGCTGAGCCCGGGCATGCGGTGATCCTGCGCCGGCTGGGCCTGGAGCCACTACTGGATCTGGACCTGCGCCTCGGGGAGGGGACTGGGGCGGCGCTGGCCATGGACCTGGTCGGCGCGGCGGTCGCGATCCGCGACGAGATGGCCACGTTCGCCTCTGCCGGCGTGTCCGATCGCGAGGAACGGTGACCGGGGCCGTCATCCTGGTCCGCCACGGCGCGACGGCCTGGTCCGGCCAGCGCTACGCCGGGCGGAGCGATCCATGGCTCTCGCCGGAGGGCCGTGCGCAGGTACAGGCCCTGGCCACAGACGTCGCTCGCACCGTATCCCGCCCCCTGCATATCGTGACCAGCCCGAGCCGACGCGCTCGGCAGACAGCCCGGGCGATCGCGCGCTCGACTGGCGCTTCGCTGTCGATCGACAGCCGCTGGATGGAGGCGGATTTCGGCATCGCGGAAGGGTGGACATTCGCCGAACTCGAGCGGCTGGCCCCCGACATCGCCGCCAGCATCGTCGACGGCGAGGTCGCGATCGATTGGCCCGGGGGCGAATCGGCGGCAGCGCTGCTCACTCGGGTTGCCGCCGCGCTGGCCGACGCGCGCGCGTTCGCTGAGAGCACCGCGTCGACCGTCGTGGTCGTCGCCCATGCGGGTCCGATCCGGTCGGCAACGGCCCTGGCCGAGGGCCGCGAATCACGGAGCGTGGCACTGCTGGCCACCGCCGCCTGCACCCGCCTCCGCTGGGAGCCGGCGTCGAGCGTGCTACCCTCCGACTCGTGACCCCACGTCGAACGAGGATGCCCGTCCTCGTGGTCCTGTCACTCGTCGCGCTGGTCGCGCTGGTCGCCGCCTGCGGTAGCACCTCGACCGTCAGTCCGTCGCCCGACGGGACGGCGAGTGCGAGTCAGGATCCGGGCACCTCATCCTCCGTCCCGAGCGACGGATCCCCGACGGCTTCCCCGGACCCGGCGCTCTCGGAGCCGCCTGCCTCGGATTTCCCGACCGATCCGCCGAGCGACGCCCCGTCGCCGAGTGCGGAGCCCGGCACGGCTGACGCCTGCACCGGTACGGACGAGAACCGGGACTTCTTCGCTGCCGTTGCTGACGCGGTGACGTGGCCGGTCTACTGCCCGGTCCTTGCGGGTCGCTGGTTCGTGGATTCCGGGCAGTATCGACTCGCCGGTGGCGGCTGGCTGGAGATCGCCTACCGAGGCCCGAACGGTGCACGGATCGCGCTCCGCGAGGGAGCCTACTGCGGCGACGACGACTGCGTCTCCAGCGGCGACGACCTGGGCGCCGCGGACTTCGGTGATCAGGCCGGGACGTTGCTCGACACCGGGGGTGGAGGATTCGCGATCCTCGTGGACCCGGATGGCGCGAACGCCTGGGAGTTGATCGCGACCGGCTTGACGGAGGCCGAGGTCCGGGACATCGGCGCAGACCTGACGCTCGTCGCCGGCTGAGGCGATGCGCCTCGCGGACTTCGCCCTGGAACGCTTCTTCGCCCGCTGGGAGTTCGCGGTCGAGCACCTGCTCTGCGCGTCGGACGTCCAGGGTCTACCGATGGCCGAGCTGCTGGCCATGGCCGATCCCGAAACACGCGGCCTCTGGGACGGCCTGACCCTCGGCTACACCGAATCGACCGGCCATCCGCTCCTCCGGCGCGAGATCGCATCGCTCTACGACGACCTTTCCGCGGACGATGTCCTGGTCTTCGCCGGCGCCGAGGAGGCCATCTTCTGCCTCGCGAATGTCACCCTGGAGCCGGGCGACCACGCGATCGTCACGTGGCCGGGCTACCAGAGCCTGTACGAGGTGGCTCGTGCGGCCGGCGCGGACGTCACGCTTCACGAGCTCCGCGAGGACGCCGGCTGGGCGATCGACCTGGACCTGCTGCGTCGCCAGGTCACGCCGGCGACCCGACTCATCGTCATCAATGCCCCGCACAATCCGACGGGGATGCTGCCCGATCGCGCGACCTTCGATGGGCTGGTGGCCATCGCCGAGGAGGCTGGCGTCCGACTCGTCGTCGATGAGGTCTACCGCGACCTGGAGTTCGACGCGGGCGATCGACTTCCGGCCGGCGCCGAAACGGGCGAGCGCGGCGTGTCGATCGGGGTCATGTCGAAGTCGTTCGCGATGGCCGGGCTGCGCATCGGCTGGCTGGCCACGCGCGATCGCGACCTGCTGGCCCGATGCGCGGCGTTCAAGGACTACACGACGATCTGCTCGTCGGCGCCGTCGGAGGTCCTGGCCCTGATCGGGCTGCGCGCTCGGGATCGGGTGCTGGCACGGTCGCGAGGGATCGTGGCCACCAACTTGGAGCGGCTCGATGCGTTCTTCGCCGAGTGGCCCGACCGCTTCAGCTGGGTCCGGCCGAGGGCGGGCTCGGTCGGATTCCCACGACTGACGGTGCCCGGCGTCCGCATCGACGACTGGGCGGCGGGCCTGGTCGAGGCGCACGGGGTGCTGTTGCTGCCCGGCTCGCAGTTCGGGTTCGGCGGGAACCACTTCCGATTGGGCTTCGGGCGGAACGATCTGCCAGCGGCCCTTGATCGACTGGAGGCCTACGCGGCGGCGACCCTGCGCTGATCAGCCGAGGCCGGCACTCCGCTGCCGACCCGAAGCGGCCGCCGAGGTCGTCCGCGATCGCGACCGCCGCTTCCGTGGCGCGAGTGACAGCGATACGAGCATCAGCTCGTTGACCTTGCGCTCGAACTCCGGAACGGTGGCCTCCGGGATCGTCAGGCAGACCTCGCGCAGCGCCGTCTCGAGCTGATACCAGAGGTCGCCCTTCCGAACCTCGAACAGCGGGTAGCGCGCATTGATGACGACGCGCCGGATGCCGTCCTCCACGACCATCGCGCTGCGCAGGCGCGGGTCCAGCGACCGGATGACGACCTCCGCGCCGCCACGCCCCTGGCCGCGCCCGCTCCGGGGCGGCTTCGGGACGGCAGCCGGCTCCTGCGGATCGCCGTCCTCCTCCGGCGCAGGGACGTCCTCGTCGGCCTCGGCGGCGGCGCCCAAGGGATCGACCGCCACGGCCGACAACGGGAGTTGCCCGTCCGGACCTTCCTCGGCGCCCTGCCCAGTCCCGGGCTCGCTCTCGAACAACCGCCCCGACTCCAGCAGGCGCAGCGCCCGGGCCAGGATGCGCCGGACCTGCTCGGCGGTCTTGAGGCTGCCCGGATCGATGCGGGCTGCCTCGTCGCGCATCAGGCGTCGCACCAGCGGGGCCAGCAGCGCGTGTAGCCGCCGTTCGACATCCGCCCAGATCGGGCTGTCGCGATCCACGTCGGACTTGTTCATGGTCACCGGGACGTGCGGCAGCTCCAGCTCGCCCACCAGCCGGCCCAGCCCGGGGTGGAGGGTCGGCCCCTGGTGCCCGAACCACTCCGGTGCGCCCACGAGGCGACCCAGGTGATAGAGGCGGATCCCCGGAACCGCGCCCGGCGGCGGCGGGTCTGGCAGCAGCCCGTACCAGCCGCGCACCACGCGGCCGCCGGCCCGAACGCTCACGTCGTGCCGATCCTCGACGTCCGGCTCGGTGACCGTGACCGGCGCCCGGTCCACGGCCAATGCCACCGAGCCGTTGGCCAGCAGCGGCCGATAGACCTCGGCCAGCCGGCCCGGCAGGCGCCGCCGATCCACCGGGCGATCGACCCCACCGATCTCGATGCGCACGTAGCCCAGCGCCGCGTCGACCGGCTTGGGGCGGTCGTGCAATTCGTACGTGCGCAACTTCGACCGATCCCGATAGGCGTCGTCCTCGAAGCCTACGGCGCGCGGCTCGTCGGGCCGCGAGGCGATGATCGCGAACCGCTGCCCGAGGTAGCCGACCGCTGCCTTGCCGCCCTGCCCGTAGCGGCCGATCTGGTCGCCGCCGCGCTTGCGCGAACCGCCCCAGCGCAGGTAGTCGCGCTCCAGTTCGGCCGGGCCCATGCCCTTGCCGCCGACCATGACGAGCGCGATCGTGCCCGGTCGCACGGTCAGCTCCACCCGCAGCGGCTGGCCGGCGACGCGCGAGTCGATGGCATTGTCGACCAGCTCCAGGATGGCGTCGACCGCCGATCGATAGTTCGCGAACAGCGACGCGGTGAGCCGCGGATCGATGCGCTCGCGGACGACCCGGTTCGCCATCGTCAGGCGTCCTCGCCAGCGGTGCCCTGCGGTGACACGCTGGATCGATAGGCGCCCATGACGGGGATCCGACTGACGCCGGCCGCCGCCGACATCAGTCGCTGTCGTTGCGCGATCGGCAGGCTTGTCAGGTCGCCGTCCTCGAACGAGGTCAGCGCCTTGAGGGCCAGCATCGGCGCGAACCTCGCCCCGAAGATGATCTGGGCTGCGCCAAGGAGGTCGCCGAGATCCACCCCTGAGGTCAGCACGGCGTCGATGTCGACGTAGTCCCTGGACTCGGCCCGGTCGACGATGGTCTGGAGCTTCGTGGCACCGACATCCAGCAGGGACCCAACAGGGAGGCCGATGTCGAGCGTCACCACCGGGGGAGCGGCCGTCGCGAGATCGACGCCGAACAGGCTGATCCATACGCCGTCGACGCGAACGCCGAGGGCGTCCGGGGCGCTCTGGACGACCTCCATCGCGCCGAGAGCATCGAGCTCGCGACGCATCGCGCCCGGCTCGAAGTGCCGAGGCAGGAACAGGTCGAAGTCGACCGATGCCCGGTGCCCGAGGCGGAGCGCGAGTGCCGTCCCACCGTAGAGCACGGCATCCTCGGGCAGTGCCGTCAGCCGTGGCCACAGAGCGCGCTGGGCCGGCGGCAGGACTTCCAGCCGGGGCTGGAACCGCGCAAGACCGGGATACGAGCGCCCGGATCCGGTCACAGTCGCCGCCTTGGCAGCGGAGGCACGGGCGCCAGTCCGAAACGAGCATGCCAGTACGCCCATGATCGCCGGTCGAAGACACCGGGCGGGGCATCGGCGAGCACGGCCCGGAGGGCATCCTGGCCGTACGTCGACGACACGACCTGCATGTCGTCCCAGCTTCCGAAGGTCATGGCCTGGGCGAGGAAGCGGCGATCGTCCGCCAATGCTTCCTCCGGCGCCTTCCACCAGAACAGCCGCGCGGCGACACCCAGGAGTCGCGGGTCCGCGGTGGGGCTGGTCATCGCGGCTCCACGACGAGGATCTCCTCGCCGAGCATGTCCGTGATTCGGACCGCAGCCGGAGCGTCGCCCTCCGGCGCCTCGAGGTCATAGGTGCCGTCAACGAGGTCGATGCGGCGCGCCGGGACGTCGACGAGGTCGACGTCGATGGGACGACCCTTCGCCTTCGCGACGGGCACGCGCTGGTCGTCAGTCACGCCTCGACCTCCAGCGCGCCATCACGCGCGATGACCGCCTGGCTTGCGCCGGCATCGACCGCATCGACGAGAGTCTGCAGGCGAGTCCGAAGCCGTTCTACGTCTTCAGTCTGGCGCGTCTGCAGCCACAGCGTCGGTTCACCAGCGGCTCGTCGGCGTTGCGCAAACTCGCGATCCTTGGTGGCCACCCACAGGGCGTTCGCCTTTGCATAGGCGCTGATGGCTGCGTCAGGCGCGTCACCGCCGAGGACGTCGCGGACCTCCATCGCGAGCTGGCCGTGGTCGCGCAGGAGTCGGGTCACGCTCCTTGGTGCCTGGTTATCCACCAGCCACCCCCGCACCTCGGCTCACCCAGCCTGCTTCGTCGTTCGTCGCCCACTCGATGGCTGCGTCGATATCCTCGTCCACGAGGTCCGGGTGCTCGTCAAGGACGCGCTCGCGGTCCCAACCACCATCCAGCATGGCCACGATCGCGTCCGGGCTGATGCGGGTTCCGGCGATACGGGCCTGCCCGCCGATCACGCCTCGAGTCCGCACCACCTCACCGACGCGGTCGCGCGCCCGGAGGCCCTCGACACGCCGCTGCAGATCCGCCCGGATCTCCTCCAGTGGGACCTGGAACGTCTCGACGATCTGGCCCGGTGCCCGCGCTGCTTCGGGCAGGTCCGGGTCGACGAGGTACACGGTCTCGCCAGTGGCCGTCACCGCAAAGCGAACGACGGCGAACGGTGCATCGATGTCAAGCGCTGCCTTGAGCCGCCGCAGCGCCTGCAGGGACAGGCGATCGCGAAGCTGCGCAGCGATCCGTAGCTGGACCAGGTCCTGGAATGCGTACAGCCGCGGCAGGCCCCGGCCCTGGCGCGCCGCAACGGAAGGCGTGATGAAGCCCGTCTCATCCCAGTATTGGAGTCGACGGGGCGTCAGGCCTGTGAGGCGCTGTGCTTCCTTGGTCGTGAACGCGAGGATCGCCATGTCGGACACGGAGCCCTCCCTTCCTGCGCGCGCATCGTAAACCATTAGTGCTCTACCTGACCCCGTCCCCGAGTGCGCCGGTGTCGACTGAAAGGATCGTCGAGTCGGCACGTCGGGCGGTCTGCGCCGAATTCCTTCGGCGAGGGCGCCGCATCATGTCGCTAAACGTTGACATTTCCGCTCGTACTGGCATAATGACATCAAACACTGTCATCTGATGGCAGCCTGCCACTTGTCAACGAACGGTGACACCATGGATGATCGCTTCACCGTCTACGACGCCTCCGACGTCGGTCGGGCTGTTCGCACGCTGCGTAGTCGACGAGCCTGGTCGCAGTCTGACCTGGCGGACTGGCTCGGGGTGCACCGCGTGACCGTCTCCAAGCTTGAGCGCGGCGGGACCGTCGACCTCCCCCTGGTGGTCCGGGCCCTCGCGATCCTCGGCGCACGAATGACGATCGATCTCCGTTCGGGGAGTGGCTTCCAGGATGGGTGATCGCCTTGACGTCTGGCTTGGGAACCGTCGAGCCGGCGTGCTCACTCGTGGCCGCCGGTCAGGACTGACGTTCTCCGCCGATCTCGGTGCGCCCGGCTTCAGCGTGGCGATCCGGGATCCGGCTGACTGGACGCCGGCCCGAGCCACAGCGTGGTTCGAGGGACTCCTCCCGGAAGGGGAGACGCGCGCACGGATCGCGGCACGTTTCGGCATCCCAGAGTCGGACAGCTTCGGTCTGCTCGAAGCGATCGGCTGGGAGTGCGCGGGCGCGATCTCGGTGGTACCCGAGGGACATGCCGTCCCGACCGGAAGCTATCGCGCCCTCACCGATGACGAGGTCGGCCAGCGCCTGGACGCGCTCCCGGGGCGGCCATTCGATGACGAGGCCGCCCTCCGCGCATCGCTGGGTGGCGTGCAGTCCAAGTTGGTGCTCGCTCGGCGCGATGACGCATGGACCGAGCCATTGGACGGAGCTCCGAGTACCCACATCCTCAAGCCGGAGCCTGATACCTGGCCGGGCATCGCGGCCGCGGAGGCGTGGGCCTTGACCGTGGCCTCTGCTGTGACCTCGGCCGCCGAAGCGGATGTGCGGACAGATCTCGGGTCCCGACCGGTCGTGGTCGTCCGAAGATTTGATCGAGTCGACGGAGATCCGATCCAGCGAGTCCACCAGGAAGACCTGTGCCAGATGCTCGGACTACCACCGAGCGCAAAATACAGTGAGCCACCCCCGAAGCCATCGAAGCCGTCCTGGCTGCATCTCGCCACCACACTCCTGGCGCGATCGGTCGATCCCCCATCAGCGTTGGACCGATTGCTCCGGCAACTCAGCGTCAATCTGGCGCTCGGGAATGCCGACGCGCACGCCAAGAACCTCAGCGTACTGCACATCGGTGGCGGGCTGATCTCGCTCTCGCCGATGTACGACGTCGTGCCCACGCTGGCGTTCATCCCGCGGCAGCGGCTCGCCTCCCTCCCGGTCGGAGGGCGTTACCGTCTTGCCGACATCGGCGCGGAGCAGGTCGTGGCAGAGGCGCGTGGTTGGGGCATGCCGGAACGGGTCGCCTGGTCGACGATCGAGGCGACCGTCGACGCGATCAGGGCGGGCATCCCGGCGGCCGACGAAAAGGTGCCGTCCATCCCGGAGCGGGTGCGGACGGTGGTCCTCGCCCAGGTCCAGCAGTTCGCTGCGACGGTCGCTACACGCCGACGATGAACTGTTCCGTGGCGGTAAGGTCGGCCGCGGGAGTATGGGCGTCTGAGAACACGATCCGGTAGACGATACGGCCGGGGTTGCGGGCTTCAAGGTCCTCGAGGTCGAGATGACCGCCCGCCGCGATGACCCGATCGAGGGCCGCACCGGCCGCAAGGCCGCCCGCCTCCAGCACGCGCTTGAGGTCCGTGCCGAGGGCACGGCCGTAGGTGTGATGCGCCTCGTCGCTGAAGATCCCGAGATGGGGGAGTGACGCGACGGCCTGAAGCCGCAGGTTGGCGACCTCCCGGCGCTCCTCGTCAGTCCGGTCGAACAGCACGGCCAGTGGCGCACCGACGCGAGCCCGTCGGGCTGGCTTCGCCTGGATGCGGATCTTCTCCGTGTTCGTGACCACGAGGTTGAACCGGCTCCCCGGGATGACCGCGATGCCTGTCTCGCCATCCCGCGTGTAGACCAGCTTCAGGCTCGGCGCGAAGGCCTCGAACAGGCGTGGCGGAAGGATGTGCTCGAATGGGATGCGCGACAACTCACGGAGCGACTCCAGGATCGTCAGCCCCGGCGCGAACACGAGCGCGTTCTCGATGAACGGCGGATCGGCGTCCGGGTACTCCAGCGCCATGGCGAACTCGGTCGCGATGATCGCGCCGATGAGCACGGTCTTCCCGGCGCCCATGGCCAAGGCCAGGATGTAGCTCGGGTAGTCGAGCGCCGGAGCGCCGGAGCGTCGAGGCCGAGGGCCGCCATCCGGTCCGAGGCGCTCGCGAACAGCCGCAGGTACAAGTCGACGATGTGCGGCGTCCCCTCGATGAGGCGCAGGTACCAGTATGTTTCCAGCGCTCGGAGTTGCGCCGCACGGAGGTAGCGCAACGTGCTCGTCGCCTCCCCTTCCGTGGCGTAAGCGAGGATCTCGGCGATGGCCGGGAAGCGATCGTGGCGATACCCGGCAGCGCGCCAGTCGTCGACCCGCTGCGCGATCGCGGCGTGGAGTTCCGTCACCGATGCAGCCTACCCGGCCCTCGTGTCAGCCGTAGCCCAGGACGGGGACGCCCTGGACCTCGAAGTCCTGGGGGTTGCGGGTGACAACCGTGGCGTCGAGGTACCAGGCCACCCCGGCGATGAGGGCGTCGCCAAGGCGGCGTGGGCTGGTCTGACGCAGCCGCCGACGTGAAGCTCCAGCCCACCGGGCCGCATCCGGGTGCGTCGACACGTACTCCAGAGCGTCGATCATCGCCTTCATGGCGGCGACTTCGTCGTCGGGTCCGCCCGAAAGGGCCTCCGCCACGATGGCATCGCAGACCAGGAGGTCATTCGGCTCGCTGAATAGCTTCGCCACGAGCTCGACGGCGGCTGACTTGCCGCGGTTGTGGTCGATCAGCACGGTCGTGTCCAGCAGGTAACGCATCCGTTGCCTCCGCCTCATACGGTCCCCAGATCTTTCGTTCGCGCTCCGTGTCGTCGCGGAGCTCGCGAAGATTCTCGAGCACTTCCTCGTCCGTTCGGCCCCAGGTCGTCGAGCCCTTGAACGCGCCCGCGTACTTCTCGAAGACCATGCGGGCGTTGTCGCGACGGACCTGGCGGTGAACGACGTCCGCGATGTAGCGGCTCCGCCCGCGCGGGCCTGCGACGGCGTCCACCAGGGCGAGCGTCTCCTCGGGCAGCGTGATATTGGTCCGGACGAGGGCCATGATGTGTCTCCGAGTGTGCAGCAAGTCGCACACATGATAGCACACAGGGGGGACGTCACCGACCCCCCCCGCGGGTCCCTCCGCCGCATCGCTTCGTGAACCTGAATTCCTGGCAGACAGAGCTGTGGCTGCTGGTACGCCCTGCCCCGTCGGGGATCCAGGTCCATGCACCGCTCCATTCCTGGCAGACAGAGCTGTGGCTGCTGCCAGGTGCGGAGTCGGGCGTCGGACCCGCCATGATCGGCGCCAAGGGTCGATGCGGCGCGGATACCAGAGCTGTGGCTGCTGGTGACCGAACGTCGGCCGATCACAGCCAGACAGGTGGGCCGAGATCAGCCGAGTGCCGCAGCCGGCGTTCAGCCCTCGTCGGGCAACGGATCGATGGCGCCGACCGGCGCATCGGCCGCCGGGATGTCCGGCCGCGCCGCCTCCGGCGGCAGCTCCCAGGGCCACGTCTTCAGTTCGCGCAACAGGCGCCGGCCGGTCAGGTCCAGGTGGATGGGGGTGACCGCGATGCGCCGGTTGACCACGGCATGGAAGTCGGTGCCGGGGATCGCCTGGCCGGACGGCGGCGGGCCACCGATCCAGAAGTACGGGATACCGCGCGGGTCCAGACGCTCCAGCAGCTCGTCCGAGTACACGCGCCGGCCCAGGCGGGTGACCTCGATCCCCTCGCACGCCTCGGGATCGACCGCCGGTACGTTGACGTTGATGAGCTCGCCCCGCGAGAGGCCGTGGGTCAGGATGTTGCGCGCCACGATCGTCGCCGCGATGCCGGCCAGCGCGAAGTCGGGATGCTCGTAGTACTCCTGCGAGATCGCGAAGGCCGGGCAGTTGTTGATGACCGCCTCCATGGCCGCACTGACCGTGCCCGAATAGGTGATGTCGTCGCCCAGGTTCGCGCCGTAGTTGATGCCCGAGGCGACGAGGTCGAAGCCGTGATCGAAGTAGCCCAGAAACGCGATGCTCACGGCGTCCGTCGGCGAGCCATCGACCGAGTAGGCGAGTGAACCGTCGGCCAGCGTCCGCTCCCGGACGCGCAGCGGGCGCATCAGGGTCTTCTGGTGGCCGACCGCACTCTGGTTCGTGTCGGGAGCGACGACCGTCACGTCCCCGATCGGCTCGAGCGCCTGCTTGAGGGCCAGCAATCCGCGCGACTCCACGCCGTCGTCGTTGGTGATGAGGATGCGCGGGCGACTGGTCCATTCGGGGACGGGTCGGGTGGTCGTGCGCAGGGCTCGCGGGCCACCCCGGGCGGTGCCGCCGGCCAGCGGCTCGCCCTGCTCGCGATCCACGTCGCGCCGCTCGCTGCGGGCCCGCTCCCGGGTCATGTCCGGGACCTCGTGGCGCTCCGGCGGATCGGGCGGCTCGGGTGGTGCGGTCGGCCGGTCCTCGCTCATGGTTCTTCGACGTCCGCGGCCGCTCCCGGCGCCGGCTCGCGCGGGATCCGCACCGGGCGCCCCTCGCGCTCGCTCAGCCGCCGCGCGGCGCGACCCGCCACGGACCGATCGCCCGACGAGCGATGGAGGTAGTGGAAGAAGAACGCCGAGGCGACCGCGGCGATGGGGATCCCGAAGATCGCGCCCGGGATGCCGGCGATGCGCGAACCGATGAGCACGGAGCCCAGGACCACGATCGGATGGATCCCGACAGCCCCCTGCATGATCCGTGGCTGGAGCACGTTCATGACCACGAACCAGCCCGCGAACATCAGGATCGCGGCCGGCAGCAGTGCATCGGGCTTGAACACGAGGGCCGCGACCAGCGGCGGTGCCCAGGCCAGGAACGGCCCGAAGAACGGGATGGCCATGAGGATCCCCGACGCGGTCGCCGTCAGGGCCGACAGCTCCAGGCCAAGGGCCAGGTTGGTGAACAGCGCGATCGCGAAGTACACCAGCCCGAGCACCGCCTGCCCGCGCAGGAAGCCACCGAACGACCGGGCGACGGACGTCTGCAGCAGGCGCGCCTCCTCGGCGTAGCTCGGCGGGACGAGGCGGAACAGGAAGGCCAGGATCGCGTCGCGATCGATGACCATGTAGATCGAGAGGATGAATACGATGAGCATCGTCCCGATGGCGCCGACGCTGGCCACCGCGATCGACTGCAGGGGCGCGATCAGCTGGGCGGCGATGTCGTCGAGGTTGTCGAGGAGCGCCGCGGCCTGGGTCGTCAGGTCGATCTGGCCCAGGCCCAGGCCGTCGAGCCAGCCCTGGATGGGACCGACGATCTCCGGCAGCTTGGTCCGGATCTCCGGGATGGACGCCACGAACGACGAGATCGACGTCGCCAGCGCCTGGGCGACGAACAGCACGCCGATCACCAGCGCGGCGACGATGAGGGTATAGACGAGGACCGTGGCCACGACCCGCGGGAGGCCCGGGATGACGGCAGCGGTCCGGGTCACGATCGGGCTGATGATGAACGCCAGCAGCCAGGCCAGGAAGAAGGTCAGCAGGATGTCGCTGAAGTAACCGACCGCCGCCGCGGCCAGGTTGATCGCGACGAAGAACAGGACGACCGCGCCGAGCGCCAGGATCGCGCTGACGAGTCGTCGGTCGCGGCCACGCAGCCCGGGGGCGTCCATCATCGTGGTCTCAGCGCAGACCCATCTTCTCGCGTACCTCGGCCATCGTCGCCTGGGCGATCGGCCGGATACGTTCCGCACCCTCGTCCAGGATCCGATCGATGCGGGCCGGATCGGCCATCAACTCGGCGTAGCGATCGCGCGGCTCGGCGTAGTGCCGCAACACCCGCTCGGCGAGCAGCTTCTTGGTATCGACGCAGCCGGTCCGCGCGGTCCGTTCGCCCTCCCAGATCTCGTCGTAGTCGTCTCCGAACGAGCGGTGGAGCTGGCAGACGTTGCAGATCTCCGGGCGGCCCGGGTCCGTGCGCAGGATGCGCTTCGTGTCGGTGACCATGCCCATGATCTGCTTCTTGACCACGTCGTCGGGGGCGAAGATGTCGATGGTGTTGCCGATCGACTTGGACATCTTGCGGACCCCGTCCGTGCCCAGGACGATGGGCGACTCGGTGTGGACCGCGGTCGGCTCCGGGAACGTCTCGCCATAGCGAGCGTTGAAGGCACGGACGATCTCGCGCGACAGTTCGAGATGTGCCGCCTGGTCCTTGCCGACCGGCACGAGCGACGCCTTGTAGATGACGATGTCTGCCGCCTGCAGCACGGGGTAGGTGAGCAGGCCGTGGTTGACGTCTTCGGGCTGGTTGGCCTTCTTCTCCTTGTAGGTCGGCGTGCGCTCCAGCCAGCTCACGGGCGTGACGGTCATGAGCAGCCAGGCGAGCTCGGTATGCTCGGGGCGGTGGCTTTGGACGAAGAGCGTGCAGCGCTCCGGGTCCAGGCCCAGGGCCAGCAGCGCGGCCGCCATCTCGCGGGTCTGGCGGCGCAGCGCGTCGGCGTCGTGGAGGCTCGTCAGGGCGTGGTAGTCGACGATGCAGTAGATCGCCTCGTACTCCCACTGGAGCTTCACGTAGTTGCGGATGGCGCCCAGGTCGTTGCCGATATGGGGCGCGCCGGACGGCTGGATGCCGGAGAAGATCCGGGGCCGCGGGGCCGGCGCCTCGACCGGCGAGGGGGCAGGGGCGATCTCGATCGTCATCGCGGCCGAGTGTAGCGGACGTCACTTACCGGGAGATCACCGCCGACGGCCGCTCAACGCCTGTCCGGCCCCTCGTCCTGGTCACCCACCCTGACCTGGTCAGCCCCCGTGACCCGTTCGAGACAGATGAGCACGGCCCACACGCCCAGGTGACACGAATCGGTCATCTGGGTGAACCATCACGAAGGATCTGTCCGATTCGGGTCACCCGGGGTGACCTGGTCACCCGGGCTGACCAGGCGCCGGCGTCCGCGACCCGGACCGCGACGCCCGCGGCACCGTCTCGACCGCGGGGCGGCCGCCTCGTCCGCTACCATCGGGAGCGATGCGATCCCCCCGTCACGGACCCCGTCGATGAGCCGTCCGCCGCTGCGCATCGCCATGCTCGGCGCCGGGACCGTCGGGCGCGCCGTCATCGATGAGCTGACCGACCACCCCGAGCGCCGCCAGAGCGCGGACGGTCGCCCGCTGGCCCTCGTCGGGGTCGCCGTCCGGGACGTCGATCGAGCCCGCGAGGCCGGCCTGGACGCCGACCTCCTGACCGACGCTCCCGCCCACCTGGTCGCCGACCCCGAGACGGACGTCATCGTCGAGGTCATGGGCGGCGACGAGCCGGCGCGCACCCTCATCGCGGCCGCCCTGGGCGCCGGCAAGCCGGTCGTGACGGCCAACAAGCACGTCGTCGCCCATCACGGCCCGGAGCTCGAGGCCATCGCCCGGCGGACGGGCACGGCGTTTCGCTTCGAGGCGTCGGTCGCGGGCGGGATCCCGGTCCTTGGCCCGCTGGCCGCGGACCTCGCGGGCAACCACATCCTGCGGGTGCGGGGCATCGTCAACGGCACGACCAACTACATCCTGACCGCGATGGCCCAGGAGGGCCGACCGTACGGCGACGTCCTCGAGGACGCGCAGGAACTGGGCTACGCCGAGGCCGACCCGACCGGCGACGTCGAGGGCGACGACGCCGTCAACAAGCTGGTCATCCTCGCCCGTCTGGCCTTCGGAGCGTGGCTGGATCCCGCCACCGTCGGCCGCCGTCCGCCGACCGCTCGTGGCGACGGCCAGCCGGGCATCACCGGTGTCACCGACCAGGAGGTCGAAGGCGCGGGTGCGCTCGGCCTGACGATCAAGTTGCTCGCGACCGCCACCCGCCGCGAGGACGGCGCCATCGAGGCCGCCGTGATCCCGACCGCGGTGCCCGCCGACAGCCCGTTCGGATGGACCGATGGCGTGACCAACCGGGTCGAAGTGGACGCGGAGCCACTGGGCACCGTGCATCTCGCGGGTCCCGGCGCGGGCGGCCCCGCGACGAGCAGCGCGGTCCTGGGCGACCTTGTCGCGGTCGCCAGGGGTCTCGGCTCCACGTGGGCCGGGCTCGCGCCGGCGGTCGGTCCGGCCGTCGCCGCCGCGGACCCGTTGGACGGGCGCCGGCACTGGTACGCCTTCGTCCCAGCGGTCCGTGAGGGCACCCTCCCCGACATCCTCGACGAGGCGGCGGCCGTCAGCTTCGATGAGGGCACCGCGATCCGAAGCGAGGTCGCGACGCTCGCCGAGGCCAAGGCCACCTTCGCCGCGCTCTTGCCCGAGGGCGTCGACGTGACCCTCTACCCGGTCGATGACTGACGCCGCGCCGCCGACGGCGACCGACGGCGCGCGACCGCGCCTGGTCGAGCGCTACCGGCGCTTCCTGCCGGTCACCGACGCGACCCCGGCACTCACCCTGGGTGAGGGCGCGACGCCGCTCGTCCGGGCCACCCGCCTGGGGGCCGCCATCGGTGTGCCGAACCTGTACCTCAAGGTCGAGGGCCAGAACCCGACCGGCTCGTTCAAGGATCGCGGCATGGTCATGGCCGTATCGAAGGCCGTCGAGGCCGGCGCGACCGCGATCGTCTGCGCCTCGACCGGCAACACCTCGGCCAGTGCCGCGGCCTATGGCGCCGCAGCCGGCTTGGAGGTCATCGTCATCCTGCCCAGGGGTCAGATCGCCCTGGGCAAGCTCCTTCAGGCGCTGGTCGCGGGCGCCCGCGTCGTCGCCATCGACGGCAACTTCGACCAGGCCCTGAACATCGTCCGCGCCCTGGCTGAGCAGGACGAGCATCCCGTGACGGTGGTCAACTCGGTCAACCCGTACCGCCTGGACGGCCAGAAGACCGGCGCCTACGAGATCTGCGACGACCTGGGTCGCGCGCCGGACATCCTGGCCATCCCGGTCGGCAATGCGGGCAACATCAGCGCCTACTGGGCGGGATTCCGCGACTACGCAAGCGCCGGCCTGATCGCCGCGTCCCCGCGGATGTGGGGCTTCCAGGCGGCCGGTGCCGCGCCGCTCGTCAGCGGCCGTCGGGTGGACCACCCGGAGACGGTCGCGACGGCCATCCGGATCGGCGATCCGGCCTCGTGGGACAAGGCCATCGCCGCCCGTGACCAAAGCGGCGGGCTGATCGCGGCCGTGACCGATGACGAGATCCTGGCCGCGTATCGCGACGTGGCGCGCCTGGAGGGGGTCTTCTGCGAGCCCGCCTCGGCGGCCAGCATCGCGGGCATCCGCGGCCTGGCCGCGGCCGGCCGACTGGACCCCGACGCCACGGTCGTCGCCGTGCTGACGGGCCACGGCCTCAAGGACCCACATACCGCCGAACAGCAGGTGCCCGGGGTACTGGATGCGGCCCCGACCGTCGGCGCCGTCGCCGTCGCCCTGGGCTGGAGCTGACGGGCATGGCCACCCACTGGCTCGCGGAGCTCGACGGCCGCCAGGTCGTCGTCGACGTGCCGGCATCCTCGGCCAACCTGGGCGCCGGCTACGACTGCGTCGGGGTCGCCCTGGCCATCACCAACCGGGTCGAACTCGAGGTCCGCGGCTGGAGCGGCGGCTCGATCGAACTGACGGTCGAGGGCGAGGGGCGCAACGAGCTGACCGAGGACCACGACAACCGCTTCGTGCAGGGCCTTGAGGCGGCGCTCGTGGAGGGCCGTGGCGCGCTCCCCGAGGGCATCGGCTGGCGGATCGCGATGCACAACCAGATCCCGCTGTCGCGCGGGCTCGGCTCATCGGCGGCGGCCACGGTGGCGGGCGTGGTGGCGGCCAACGCGCTGCTCGGCGAGACGCTCGACATGGCCGCCCAACTGCGCATCGCGACCGCGGTCGAGGGCCACCCGGACAATGCCGCCGCCGCGCTGCTCGGCGGGTTCGTCGTGGCCACCGGGGACGCCACGCACGTCGAGGCGCTCCGGTTCGACGCGCCGCGCGACCTGCGCGCCGTCCTGTTCATCCCGGAGCTGCGCCTGTCGACGCACGAGATGCGCAAGGCCCTCCCGGCGACGCTGCCCATCGATGACGTGGTGGCCAACCTTGGCGCCGTGGCCATCGGCGTCGCGGGGCTCGCCACGGGGCGGATGGACCTGCTCAGCCGCCTGACCGTGGATCGCGTCCACGAGCCATACCGTGCCTCGGCCTATCCGCAGCTACCGCGCCTGGTCCAGGCCGCCCGGGACGCCGGCGCGATCGGCGCCTGCCTGTCCGGCGCCGGATCGACCATCCTCGCGTTCGCCGACTCGATGGCGCTCATCACCCGGATCGAGGCGGCCCTCGCGGCCGTCGCGGCCGATACGGACCTGCCGGGGCGGATCACCGTGGTCGAGCCGCGCAACCACGGGGCGCGCGTCGTCGCCGCGGGCTGAGCCGACGCTCGATCCGTGCTCCATCTCCGGATCCTCGTCCCGCAGGACCTGACCCCGCCGGTCGAAGCCCTACTGCGTCGTGAACCGGCGGCCGTCCACCTGTCGATCGTCCGCGGCGCCGCCGTCGATCCGACCGGCGACCTCATCGAGGTCGATGTCGAGCACGCGGCGCTGGCGGCGCTCATCTCGCGGCTGGAGGACCTGGGCGTGGCGCGCCGTGGGTCCTTCTCGTTCACGGACGTCATCGACGCCCGATCCGTCGCGGCCGATGCGGCGCGCAGCCTGACCAGCGCCGTCGGCTCGGACCTCATCTCGTGGGACGAGGTGTCCGCCCGAACGCGCGACGACACGACGGTCACACCGGCCTACCTGCTGCTCATGACTATCGCCGGGATCATCGCGGCGGGCGGGATCCTGACCAACAACGAGCTGCTCATCGTCGGGGCGATGATCGTGTCGCCCGACTACGGGCCGATGGCCGGCCTGTGCGTCGCACTGATCGGCGGGCCAGTGGAGCGCGTGCGTTCGTCCGGCTGGGCGTTGGCGCTGGGATTCGCGGTCGCGGCGGCGGCATCAGCGCTGGTGGCCGTCGGTGCGGCCATCGTCGGTCAGGTCCCGGCCGCCTACCTCGCCGGCGACCGGCCGGTCACCGAATTGATCGCCGAGCCGAACCTGGCCTCACTGGTCGTCGCCCTGGCGGCCGGGGTCGCCGGGATCATCGCCCTTGGCCAGGCGAAGTCCGGGGCGGTCGTCGGCGTGCTCGTGTCGGTCACGACCATCCCGGCCGCGGCCAACGTCGGCGTCGCCATGGCGCTCGGCAACCTCGATGAGGCGGTCGGGGCCTTCGCTCAGCTGCTCATCAACCTGGCAGGGCTCGTGGTCGCAGGGGTCGGCAGCCTCTGGATCGGCCGTCGGTTGTCGCGGGCGCGGGCCATCGCCGAACTGCGTCGCCGGCGGGACGCAAGCCGGGCCTCCTCGGGACCATCAGACCCGCCCCGGGATTGACGGCGCCGGGCACACTCTGGACATGGACGGACTGGTGGGCGCGGTCGGCGACGGCATCACGGGTCTCGTCGCGGGCGCGTTCGATGCCATCGGCGGGGCGCTGCGCGGCATCGTCAACGCCGGCAACCAGGCCCTCCCCGGCGGTCTGTTCTGGGCGGTCCTCTTCGTGCTCCTCGTCGCCGCCGGCTGGTCCCTCGCCAAGCGCTGAGCACGACCACCCTTATGCGGCCGCGTTCGCCGTGATGAAGGCCACCATCGCGTCCCAGGCAGCCGCACTCTCGGCCGCGAACTCGGCGGCCTTGCGGTCGAAGAAGCTATGGGGTGCTCCTGGGTACGTGACGATCTGCTGGCCGACGCCCGCGCTGGCAAGGGCCGCCTCGAAGGCGGCGATGTCCTCAGTCGGGATCGCCGGGTCGGCGCCACCGAACAAGCCGAGCACCGGCGTCCTGATCCGCCCCGCGATGGCCTCCGCGACCGGCTCCGGGGCATCGTTCCGCCATGGCCCGACGAGCGTGCCGTAGAGGCCGACCACCCCGGCAAGGTCCAGGCCCAGCGTGGCCGCCAGGAACGACATCCGCCCGCCCATGCAGAACCCGATCGTATGGATGGCCGCGACCCCGTCGGCCCGCAACGATGCCACGGCCGCCGCGATGTCGGCCGAGATCCCACCCCAGGTCGTCTGTGCCACTTGCGGCATGTACTCGAAATCGGAGGCACGTCGGGCCACGCCGGCCGTTCGCCCGAACCAGTCGATCGCGAGGGCATCGACCCCGTGCTCCGCGAAGCGCAGGGCGAGTTCCTCGTAGTAGGGATGCAGGCCCCGCACGTCGGGGAGGATCACGACACCCGCCCCGCTGGGCGACGCAGGCCGAGCCCGGAAGGCGGCGAACGCGTTGCCGTCGGCAGCCGTCACCGTGATGAGCGACCCGTCCAGAGCCCCGCCGGCGATCGGGGCGATCGGTGGTCGGCTGTCGTGGTCGAAGCACATCGCCCTGGCCTCCTGCGCCCACCCGTTCGGGGAGTGTGCATGATGCCACGGCAGGATTCCCCGCGATTGACGCCGCGGTTGCGCGGGGTCGGCGGTGTCCCATCCGGCGGCCCTAACGTCGATCGGCGACGGCGGGACGTGCCCTCCTCCGATGGGCCTCCCGCATGAGGGGCCGAACGTCGAGGGGAGGCCTTGGGCCGGTCGTTCGTTCGACGCATGGGCCTCCCCATGGGACGCCGAGGCGAGATGGGACGCCGTGGCGAGCTCGACAACGTGTGGCCCAGACCTCTGGGCTGACCCCGATTCCGGCCACGGTAGAATGGCGGGCGATGCCTGCCCCCCTCGTCGTCCAGAAGTACGGCGGCTCGTCGGTCGCCGGCGCGGACCGGATCAAGCGCGTCGCGCGGCGCATCGCCCGGGAGCGCGCGGCCGGCCACGACCTGGTCGTCGTCGTGTCCGCGATGGGCGATACCACCGATGAACTCCTGGGCCTGGCCGCGGCCATCACGGACGACCCCGACCCAAGAGAACTGGACGTCCTGCTTGCCACCGGTGAGCACCAGAGCGCGACCCTCGTGTCGATGGCCCTCCACGCGATGGGCGTGCCGGCCATCAGCCTGACCGGGCCGCAGGCCGGCATCACCACCGACGGCACGTACGGTCGGGCGCGCATCGCCGGCATCGAGCCGCGCCGCGTGCGCTCGGAGCTCGCGGGCGGCCGCGTCGTCATCGTCGCGGGCTTCCAGGGCCGCAGCGCCACGTCCGAGCTGGACCAGGAGATCACGACACTGGGCCGCGGCGGCAGCGACACCACCGCGGTCGCCCTGGCCGCCGCCCTCAAGGCCGACCGCTGCCAGATCTTCACCGACGTGCGCGGCATCTACACGGCGGACCCGCGCCTTGTGCCGGAAGCCCGCCAGCTGCCGGTCATCGGCTACGAGGAGATGCTCGAGCTCGCACATCAGGGCGCCCAGGTCATGCAGGTCCGGGCCGTCGAGCTCGGCTGGGTCAACGACGTCGTCATCGAGGTCCTGAGCTCCTTCGAGGATGCCCCGGGCACGCTCATCAAGGAGGACCCGCTCGTGGAGCAGCGCAACAAGGTCCGGGGCCTCGCCCACGACCGGAACGTGGCCAAGGTCACGGTCGTCGCGGTCCCGGATCGGCCGGGCATCGCCCGCGCCATCTTCGACCCACTCGCCGAGGCCGGCGTGAACATCGACCTCATCGTCCAGAACGTCGGCCACGGCGGCGAGACCGACCTGTCGTTCACGGTCCCGCAGGTCGAGCTCGGCAAGGCCAAGAAGACCCTGGAGCCGATCGTCCGCGAGCTTGGAGCCCGGGAACTGACCACGGATGCCAGCGTGGCCAAGGTCAGCATCGTCGGCGCGGGGCTGCACAACGCCCCGGGCTACGCGGCACGCATGTTCGGCACCCTGGCCGATGCCGGCGTGAACATCGAGATGATCTCGACCAGCGAGGTCCGGATCACCTGCATGATCGCCGAGGAGGAGCTCGAGACGGCCCTGCGGGCGCTGCACGCCGCCTTCGACCTGGAGCTCCCGGAGCCGATCGAGGTCGCGGTCGCCGGCTGAGCCGGCCACCGCCGACGCCGACCGAAGATTGATGCCCGACGTCCTCTCGCGCCAGGAACGCTTCGCCGTCGTCGGTTCGACCAACGACGTCGTGCATGGCTGGCTGGCCGACGGCACCCCGGAGGTCTGCCTGGCCATCGCCGACGAGCAGACGGCCGGGCGCGGGCGCGAGGGCCGGACCTGGACGGCACCCGCCGGAGCGGCGCTCCTCCTGTCGCTGGGCTTCCGTCCGACCTGGCTGCCGCCGGATCGCGTCTGGCGGCTGGCCGCGACCGTGTCCCTGGCCATGGCCGATGCCGCGGAGGAGGTCGCCGGCCTGGCCGATGGCGCGATCCGCCTGAAGTGGCCCAACGATCTCGTCGCGGAGACCGCGGGCGCCGCGATCCCGATGGCACCGCAGACCCCGACCGAGGTCCGCAAGCTGGCCGGCATCCTGGGCGAGACCGACGGCCTGGGCACGCCGGACCCGCGTGTCGTCATCGGGCTGGGGCTGAACACGGATTGGGCCGCGGCCGATTTCCCGCCCGAGCTCGCAGACTCGATGACCTCGCTGCGCGAGGCGTCGAACGGCCGGCCGATCGACCCCGTCGCCCTCCTCGACGCGTTCCTTGGCCGCCTCGAGGCGCGCATCGAGGCGTTACGCGGCGGCCGGTTCGATGTCGGCGACTGGGTGGCGCGCCAGCTGACGACGGGCCGGGACGTGGACCTGACGGACGCGGCCGGCACGGTCCACACCGTTCGGGCCCTGGGCGTGGACGCCGTGACGGGCGCTCTGGTCATCGCCGACCCCGGCGCGACGGACGGTGAGCGCCAGGTGGTCGTCGGCGAGATCCGTCGCGTGCGCCTGGCGGCCGCGGCGGCCCCGGCCGTCGCTCCGGCCACGGTCGGGGTGTAACGCGATGGCTCGGCCGGCATTGGGAAGGAGGACGGCTCGACCGGAGGAGGTCGGTCGCCCGCGCATCGCTCACCTGGACCGCGATCGGTCGCTGGTGACGGCCGCGCAGGCGGACCCGGCACGGTTCGAGTCGCTCTATCGGAAGTACGTGGCCCAGGTGTTCAACTACGCGGTCTACGAGCTGCGCGATCATCACGAGGCGGAGGACGCGACGGAGCGGACCTTCCTGTCCGCCCTGGCCAACCTCCACCGGTTCGAGGAGCGTGCCCGCCCCGACGACGGCGAGGGCGCCTCCACGTTCCGCGTGTGGCTCTTCCAGATCGCCCGGAACGTGGTCGCCGAGCGTCGCCGCGTCCGACGCCGCCGTCCGGAGGCGCCACTCGAGACGGCCATCGACGCTGCCGATCCCCACGACCTGGAGC
>JBPPMZ010000164.1:0-16889 GCA_051306295.1 Candidatus Limnocylindrales bacterium | reverse complement strand
GAGCCCGCGATCTTCGGCACCCTGTTCGAGCGCGGCCTGGACCCGGACCAGCGCGCCCAGCTCGGGGCGCACTACACCGGGCGCGACGACATCTGGAAGCTCGTCGAGCCCGTCATCCTGCGGCCGCTCCGGCGCGAGTTCGCCGAGATGCAGATCCGCGTTACCCAGCTGTCGCTCTCGGGCAAGCGCGTCACGAAGGCCACGCCCCGCGACCAGGATCCGAACGCCGTCTTCGAGGACTTCCTTGATCGACTCCGACGCGTCCGCGTGCTGGACCCCGCCTGCGGCTCGGGCAACTTCCTGATCATCGCGCTGTGGGCGCTCAAGGACCTGGAGTTCGAGGCCATCAACTGGGGCTCGCTCGTGCTGAAGCGGCCGATGCAGATCCCGCAGATCGGCCCCGAAGCGGTCCTTGGCATCGAGCTCAACGCCTACGCCGCCGAGCTCGCCCGCGTGACCATCTGGATCGGCGAGATCCAGTGGATGATCCGCCACGGCCTGGGCTGGCGTCGCAACCCCATCCTGCGCACGCTCGACCACATCGAGAACCGCGACGCGCTGCTTGATCTCTCAGACCCGGGCAAGCCCCAGGAGGCGGAGTGGCCCGAGGCCGAGTTCATCGTCGGGAACCCGCCATTCCTGGGCGGGAAACTCCTGCGACGCGGCCTCAGTGACGAGTACGTCGACGCGATGTTCGAGGTATACAACGGCCGCGTCCCGCGCGAGGCCGACTTCGTCACGTACTGGCACGATAAGGCGCGCGCGCAGATCGAGGCGGGCAAGACCCGTCGAGCCGGACTGCTGGCGACACAGGGCATCCGTGGCGGCGCCAATCGGCGGATCCTCGAACGGATCATCGAGACCGGAGGAATTTTCTTCGCTCGCTCCGATGATCCGTGGGTCCTGTCGGGCGCCAACCTCCATATCAGCTTTGTTGCCCAGGACGATGGAACCGAGGCGGAGCCTGAGCTCGACGGCCAACGAGTCGACCTCATCAATGCCGATTTGACCGCGGGTCTCGACTTGGTGCGAGCGAGGCGGCTACCCGAGACTCTCGCCATCGCTTTCATGGGTGATACGAAGGGCGGCGCCTTCGATATCACCGAGGAACAGGCGATGGAGATGCTCAACTCGCCGAACCCTCATGGCAGACCGAACACCGATGTTGTGCGGCCCAGAGCGAATGGCCTTGCCGCAAGGGGTGGCCAAGCCAAGACTTGGATCATCGATTTCGGCGTGGACATGCCCATGGCGGAAGCGGCGCTATACGAAGTTCCTTTCGAATACGTCAAAACTCACGTGAAGCCTGCTCGAGAGACGAACCGCCGCAAGGCGTACGCCGATCGGTGGTGGCTACATGTCGAGCCTCGACCAGCTATGCGAGCAGCCCTAGCGCCGTTGCCGCGCTTTGTCGTCACGGTCATTCATTCAAAGCACCGAATCTTCTGGTGGCTGACACCACCGACACTCCCAGATCACGCACTCGTCGCGATCGCACGAGACGACGACTTCACCTTCGGTGTCCTTCAATCGAGGGTTCATACGACGTGGGCATCGGCCATGGGCACGCAACTCGAAGACCGGCCACGGTACATGGTGGGAGAGTGTTTCGAGACCTTTTGCTTTCCCGACCCGCCACCCGAGCAGCGGGCCAGGGTAGGGGAGGCCGCCCGCCGCCTCGTCGAACTCCGCGACGGCTGGCTCAACCCGCCCGGCCTCGACCCTGACGAGAAGCGGACCCTCACCAACCTTTACAACCAGCGCCCCACCTGGCTCGACCACGCCCACGCGACCCTCGACGCCGCCGTCTTCGCCGCATACGGCTGGCCTGCCGACTTCCCCGACGCCGAGGTCCTCGACCGCCTCCTTGCCCTTAACCTCGAACGCGCGGCGCGTGACGCGGGTTCGGGAAGATTGGGCGGAGGAAAGGGGTCCAAGCTGTGAGGTTGTTTCAAAGCTCCCAAGCCCCCATGCCGGTGTGGTCGGTCGTTGACGTCGAGACGACGGGGCTGTATCCGCGTACAGACCGAATCGTCGAGATCGCCGTCGTTCGCCTGGATGACCGAGGCCGGGAGATTGACGCCTGGACGACGCTAGTCAACCCTCAGCGCGACGTCGGCGCGAGTCATATCCACGGGATCACGGCCAGGGATCTGCGCGGCGCACCGACCTTCACAATGATCGCCGCCGAGGTGCTTGCGCGGCTGGCCGATACCGTTCTCGTTGCTCACAACGCGCGCTTCGACGCAGGCTTCATCCACTCGGAGTGCGCGCGGGCTGGGCACCTCTGGGGTCCGATCGATGGCCTCTGTACGATGACCGTGGCCGGCCAGGTGGGGATCGTGTCCAGTCGCGGCCTGGTCGACTGCTGCGATGAGCTGGGCATCGATCTCGGCCAGCACCACACCGCGCTCGACGACGCCCGGGCTGCAGCGGGCATCTTGACCCACCTCCTACCACCGCACGGATACGCAGTGCCCCGCCCGGCGCCACCTTGGCCGACTCCGCGGTCCGCGGTAGGCGTCCGCCTGCGGACGGATCCGCCCCTCGCTCGTACCGACAGCACTCTCGGCACACTGGCCAGCCGAGTCGGCGTCCCGGCAGGTCTCGACATCGATGACACTGCAGCGGTCGCATATCTGGCGCTGCTCGACCAAATCCTCGAGGATCGCCATCTGACCACTGATGAGGTCGAGGCGCTCGCCAATGTGGCCGAGGACTGGGGTATCAGCGTCGATGCCGCCGTTCGACTTCACCTGGCCTACATGAGTGCCGTCTGGCAGATCGCCCGCGCCGATGGCGTAGTCACGAAAGCGGAGCACGACGACCTCGAGACCATCGCTGAGCTGCTCGGTGTTCCGGTCGATTCCGTCGACGACGCCGCGAGGACTGCCTTCTCCCTGATCGGCGCGCCATCCTCGGCATCAACGAAGGGCCCAGAGCCCAGTGGGGCATCGCGCAGGACCGAGTTTGCGGGCAAGAGCGTGTGCTTCACCGGGGACAGCGTCTGTTCGATGGGCGGTATTCCTTTGTCCAGGGCAGACCAGGAACGGCTCGCTGCGCGGGCCGGCATGATCGTCAAGAGCGGCGTGTCCGGACGACTGGACATACTCGTCCTGGCGGACCCGGATTCGACGTCTGGAAAGGCCCAGAAGGCCGCCGCCCTGGGCGTGCGACGCGTTGCAGAACTCGCGTTCTGGCGGGCGATCGAAGTCCCGGTGGACTGAAAGAGGAGAAGAGAGCGTGATGTTCCGAGGCGCGAAGCCACTACCACACCCCCGGTGAGACCCGATGGCGACGTGACGAGCGGGCGTGTCGGCTCATCGCGGGCGCGATCGCACGCACCTGAACGAGAGTGACATACCAGGCGATCTACTACCGGGACGCCGGCGGCATCGAGCCGGCCGACGCGTTCATCGACACGCTCGATCCGGTCTGCCAGAGCGAGGTTGACTGGCGGATCAGCCTCCTGAACGGGCTATCGGACACGAACCCTGAGCTTCCGTTCCCACACTCTTCGGCGATCAAGGGCAAGGCGTATCGCGGCCTGCGGGAACTTCGAGCGCCATGCGGGCGAACGCACTACCGGATCATCTTCCAGCGCTCCGGTCGGTTCTTCGTCCTTCTCCACGCGTTCGAGAAGCGAGGTCGCGAGATCCCGGAACGCGACAAGCAGGTCGCGTTGGAGCGATGGATCGATTTCAAGGCGCGAATGGACGCCATTCCGCGCGGCGACCCTCGGGCGATCGGCCACGATGCCCCATGAATTGGCCCAAGGGTATTGACACACTTAGCATATCTGCTAACTTGCGCAGCATGACTGCAGTCATTGACGCACGGCCCCGCAGCTCGATCGGTTCGACCACCGAAGAAGCCGCCGCGCGACGACGGCAGCGAAGCGCCGCGTACCAGGCGGAGGAGACACGCCTGGCCACGTATCGATCGATCGCAGCGACGGTCATCCACGGCCGTGGCGCACGAGGCTGGACCCAGCGACGCCTCGCGGAGGAGATCGGCACGGCCCACACTGTCGTGTCCCGCATCGAGAGCGGGCGCCACGCCGTCAGCGTCGATACGCTCCTTCGCCTGTCGGACGCGCTCGGCGTGACCTTCAGCATCGGCGCCGGCGCCGACCTTTCAGCTCGCTGAGATCGTCAGGGTGGGGGAGTGGTCGATGCCCTGGAACGCGAGGGACGGCGTCGGTCGGCTCGGGCCCGGCATCCCGAAGTCGGACTTCTGGGCGAGCGCGAAGGGGGGCATCGACCAGGTTGGCTGCGTCTACACCGCGCAGGGCTTCGAGTTCGACTACGTCGGCGTCATCGTCGGCCCCGACCTCGTCTACCGGCCGATGGACGGGGGATGGGTCGGCCAGCGCGACCAGTCCCACGACCGCGTCGTCCGCCGTGGCGTTACCGAGGCCGAGTTCGCGGCCTTCGTCAAGAGCACCTACCGCGTCCTGCTGACCCGCGGCCTCCGCGGCTGCTACGTGTACTTCATGGATGCACCGACCCGCGACTTCGTGTTGAGCCGCACCGAGGGGGCCGGGGGTGTGGCACAACGGGCCGCGGAAAGCGCGCCGGCGTATGGGTCGGCGAGCCAACCGTGATGGCCAGTCGTTCAGTCATTGTTCATAGTCGTTCAGGTGCCGACCTCGCCGCGTGTCCGCGCAACACGGACGCCAATTAGGCCATGCCGACGCCCGGTTTGGCCACCAGGCAGCAGTTGCTTACATGGGCCGATTCTGTTGGCGCGAAGACAGAGGTCCCCCGATTGGTCAGGCGTATGATTCTCGAGACAACGCTTGGAATCGTTGAGATCGGGATGCCTGCAGGGGAAGGCGTCTCGGCTGGCGGGTGGGACGGCGCCGTGCGAGCCACGGCGGCCACTGCCTGGGTGCCAACAGGGCTGTCCCTCTGGGAGGTGTCGGTCGACGCGGGGACAGGGCGCAAGTCCGATTACGACTACTCGAAGCGGGACTCAACGCCCGATGCGTCATCGACGTCGGACTGCACCTACATCGAGTTGATTCTGCGGCCCTGGACGAAGCGCGCCGAATGGGCGACGAGCCGAACGGCGGAACGCAAATGGGCGGATGTTCGGGCGTATGGAGTCGACGACGTCGAAGCATGGCTTGAGTCTGCCCCAGTGACTTGGGCTTGGATTTCTGAGGAGCTCGGACTCCACCCATTCGGTATGCGAACGGCAGAACGCTGGTGGGAGACGTGGTCGGCCCAATGCGCACCCGTGACGACACCGGGGCTCGTCCTGGCGGGACGCGCAAATGGGCGGAAGGCCATGAGCGAGTTCCTTGATGGTCCGCCGGGAATCGTGACCGTGGCCGGTCCAAGCACCGAGGAGGTGTGCGCCTTCGTCGTCGCCGATGCGGTCGACCAGATGGAAGCGGGCCACGGCCAGCGACTCGCGCGCATGGTATTTGTCGACGACGTGACGGCATGGAGATCCCTGGTCGACACTCGTGCGCCTCTAGTCCTCATTCCGCTCGACCCCACCTTCGCCACTGACCTGCCGCGCGCGTCCCCGCACCATGTGTTCGTGCCGGTGACGACGGCCAGCAGAGCGCAGCTGATCCTAGAGCCCCTCGATGCAACCGAGGCGACCGCAGCCCTTGTCGCCTCAGGGCTCGACGAGCCCCTAGCAGCCGAGGCTGGACGTCTCGCGCGACGGAGCCTGACTGCGCTGCGTAGGCGCCTAGCCGTGAACCCGGCGCTTCATTCGCCCCCTTGGTCCACGCCTCCAGTGGCGCGCGCAGTGCGTTCTGTAGTCTTGGCTGGTAGCTGGTCAGACCGCGGCGACGGCGACAGGAAGATCCTTGCCGGACTCGCGGGGGAGGAATACGAACGAATCCGAGAGGCTGTCGCGTTCCTTGCGCTCGCTCAGGATCCACTGGTCTCGCTTGTGGATGACGCTTGGCACCTTGTTTCCCCCCTCGACGCTTGGCTGTCGCTTCGAGACCACGTCACACCCGACGACCTGGGTCGTCTGGGTTCGGCTGTCGATCAGGTATTCGGGGAGGAGGATCCAGCCCTCGAACTTCCGGAGGAGGAGCGCTGGCTCGCGGGTGTTCGCGGCAAGGTTCGAGCCTATTCGAAGGATCTTCGGCACGGCTTGGCGAGATCGCTTGCGCTGCTCGCAACGAATGGCGCCCAAATCCGCGCGGCCCGCGGACTTCACGGCTCGAACCTCGTCGAGCAGCTCGTGTCCAACCTCCTGCAGCGCGCGCTCGAGGACCAAAGCGGGGACAGATTGGCGGGACTCTCCGACGTCCTGCCGCTTCTGGCTGAGGCCGGCCCTGACGCTTTCCTCGCGATGATCAGCTCCGCTCTAAATGGGGAGACGCCAATCGCGGTAACGATGTTCAGAGAGGGAGGGTCCGAGAATATCTTCGGTCCCTCGTCGCCACACACAGGGCTGCTCTGGGCCCTCGAGAATCTCGCTTGGTCTCCGGACCACTTCGGCGCGACAGTTGAGGCCTTGGCGCGCCTCGACGAGGTCGATCCTGGTGGGCGGCTTAGCAACCGCCCGCTTCAAAGCCTGATCGCCATCTTCTTTCCGCTACATCCTGAGAATGCGGCGACAAGCGAACGGCGGCTCATCGTCATCGACGCCATGCGGCAACGACATCCTGAGACAGCGTGGAAGGTCATGACCTCGCTGTTGCCCGAATTGCACTTCGTGCACTTGCCGACCCATGAGCCGGAGCACCGCGATTGGAAGCCGCCGCGAGCGGCAGTGACCTATGTCGAGTACTACGCATTCGTGCACGAGGTCCTTGAGCGTTGCGCTGAGGACGCCGGCCCGCAGGCCTACCGCTGGATCACGCTGATCGAGCGATCACCCGATCTTCCGCCTCCAGACCGAGAACTCCTCCTCGCGCGACTCACCCATGCCGTCAGCGACGGGCGGTTTGATAAGGACGGCCTCGACCGGATATGGCTGGCTCTTCGCGATCTCGTCGGACGGCACCGCCAGTTCGCTCAGGCGAACTGGGCACTTCCGGAGGCCCAGCTGCTACCGATCGACACACTTGTTGCCCGACTCAACCCCGATGGTGCATTCCAGCGCAGCGCTTGGCTCTTCCGGGATTGGAGCCCTGCCCTGGAGGGCACGAATTTGCTCGAGGACCACGAGGCCTACGAAACTGAGCTTCGCACTCGACGACGCGACGCCGTCCGTGCGATTGTCGATGAAGGGGGATTTGAAGCGGTTCGGCGTCTCGCCTTGGAAGCGGAGGTCGGCTGGAGCGTGGGCATTGCGTCGGCTCAGGCGACGGGCGACACCTACAACGAGGAGCTGCTGCAGATACTGGATGGCGCCGAAACGGCCGAGATTGACCTCGCGGGCAATCACTTCGCCCAACGGTTCCGAGACGCCGGATGGGACTGGCTGAACGGTCTGATCGAACAGCACACCGAGCTCACGGACCTAACCCGCACAAGATTGCTTCTCGCCGCACGTGATTTTCCTGCCGCCTGGGAGGCGGCGGAGGCAGCGGGGCCTCAAGTGGCCAACCAGTACTGGAAGAACTTCGTCGTGCTTGGACTCGGTCGGGACTTCGCGTACGTGGAGGTCGTGGCTCAGCGGCTTATGAACGTTGGTCGACACGCCAGGGCGGTCGACTTCCTGGTCATGTACACGCACCGGCCGGACAGCGGGACCATCACATCAGTCGAGCTTCTTGCGAAGGCTCTCGAAGGCCTCCTCGCGAACGTTGACCCTGAGATTCGGACCCTCCAACAGCATCATTTCACCTTTGCCATTGAGGTTCTGGAAAGGCATGTCGAGACTATTGGGGCCGCGAGGCTCGCAGGCATCGAGTGGGCGTTCCTGCCCGCTCTAGGTCATGAACCCATCGTTCCAACGCTCTACAACGCGATGGCCATTGACCCCGCGTTCTACGTCGATGTCGTCAGCACCGTCTACCGCTCGACCGCGCCTCACGAGGCCCCAAAGGCAACCGCCGACGACAGCAGTGAATTCGACAATGCTGTTGCGGGCAACGTTGGCAACTCATATCGACTGCTTACGTCGTGGAACATGCCGCCTGGGCTCGTCGAGGGTCGGGTCGATCCAACGCGTCTGCGAACTTGGCTGGAGCAAGCAACGCCGCTACTGCGCGAGCGTCGATGCTACGAGGCCGGCTTGATGCATCTCGGCGGCGCGCTCGTCATGACTCCTGACGATGAGGACGGAGCGTGGCCGGCGCTCGAGGTGCGGGACTTCATCGACGAGCTTCGCAGCGACGACTTAGAAGCCGGGCTACGAGCCGGATTGATCAATCGGCGCGGCGTGACGGTTCGCGGCCCTGGGGATGGAGGCGTACAAGAGCGCGAACTCGCCTCTCGATATCAGGTCGATGCCGACCGGTTCAGCGACGGTTGGCCCCGGACGGCGGCGGTGCTGAGGAGCCTTGCGAAGGCTCTTGGGATCGAGGGGCGATACAACGACGAGTCCGCGGAACGATTCCGTCAAGGTCTAGAGTGAACGCATGGCTCCGTGCGCATCCACGAGAAGGGGAGGCACCTTCATCATATTGATGCTCTGATCCTGGACCACGCCTGAGCGCAGGGGTGAGTTCTCTTCATCGAAGGACCGAGGCAAGGATTTCGCGGACGACATGGCAATGCTCACCCGACTCCATCTCACGAACTTCAAGGGATTTGTAGACGAAGTCGTCCCGATCGCGCCGCTCACCGTGTTGATAGGCGCGAATGCGTCGGGCAAGAGCAACTTCTTTGACGCTCTGCGATTCCTGCAAGGCCTCGGCCTTGATCTCTCGGTTTCAGATGCCCTGCAAGGAAAATGGGAGGGCGGACGCGAGATCTGGACTGGCATCCGCGGCGGAGCCTCAGAGGTCGTACGTCGACCCGCCGACTCGTTCGGAATCGAAAGTCACTGGCAGATCGAACAGAAGGCGTACACCCACAACGTTCAATGCTCAGTCCGCGATGTCCCGTCGATTCTTTCTGAGCGCCTCGACGTACACGGACGCGGCTGGATTTTCGACACCCACGCCGGATCGCTCGGTGCAGCGCAAGGCCCCGCCGAGGGCGGAGCGATCAATGTGGCGTGGCGCCGCGGCACCGGCGGCCGACAGCCAAGCCTTCGTCTATCAGCCTCTCGAAGCTTGCTCGGACAACTCAAATCAACTCCCAAGATCACCGAAGGCGTAATTGATAGTTGCAATCGGCTCCAGGACACGATGGCAGGCGTGCAGTTTCTGGACATCCGCCCAAGCCGAATGCGGGACTACGTACCGCGGCAAGCAGACAGCATCGGAGCCGAGGGCCAGAACGTATCGGCAATGGTCTTGCGGCTGATGCAGGAAGGCCGCGGGGACCTGCTCTTGGACTGGCTCCAAGAGCTCGTTGCGCCCGAGCTCACGTCCTTGAGCTTCGTCGAGACGAGCCTCGGCGACGTTCTCATGCAGGTGGTGGAGGCCGACGGCCGGATGATTTCGGCCCGAAGCCTTTCAGATGGAAGTCTTCGGTTTATCGGCGAACTGGTAGCGCTGTATACCGCGCCGCCAGGCTCGATTGTGCTTATGGAAGAGATCGAGAATGGCTTGCACCCCCAGCGCATTCACCTGTTGGTGGAGCTCCTGGAATCCGTCACGCGCGAGCGAGGGGTCCAAGTAATGGCGACAACCCATTCGCCGTCGGTGCTGGTCGCATTGCGCAAAGACACCCTCGACAACGCAGTACTCTTTGCACGGCCCGAGGGGTCACCGGGTGCCGTCGTCCGACGCCTCGCAGACGTTCCGGACCTCGAGGAGGTCGTTGCCCGCTCGGGCATTGAACATCTATTTACAACTGGTTGGCTGGAACGCGCCCTGTGAAGGTGCTGATTATTCCAGAGGATCCGACGTACGACCAATACATCTTGAAGCCCGTTGTCAGCCGCGCCGTCGAAGAAGCAGGTCTTACTGGTCGTATCGAAGTCCTGACGGATCCGCACTTGCGTGGGTCCTCCGACGCCCTGGACCCTGCCGTAATCTCATCGGTCATCGATGAAAACCCAATGATCGACCTCTTCGTGTTGTGCGTCGATCGGGATTGCAACCGCGACGGCAACACCGCGAAAGCGGCGGCAATTGAGGCCACCCACACAGGACGCCTGATCGCCTGCGTTGCCAAGGAAGAAATCGAAGTCTGGATGCTCGCCATCCATCGCCCAATCGCCGGCAGTCGCTGGTCGGATATTGCCGCCGAGTGTGACGCCAAGGAACGGTTCGGCGACCCATTTCTGAGGTCCCAGGGTTGGCACGACCAAGTCGGTGGCGGAAGAAAGCGCGCGATGCGCGACCTCGGAGCCTCATTTGCCCAGCTTCTCGGAGTATGCGGGGAGGTTTCGGACCTAAGGTCTGCACTCGTGGCGTGGCGGACGACGCAGACATAACTCACCTTATCGGAAGTAGAGACGGACCCGCTAGCAGGCGTGCTGAAGGCGTGGAAGTCAGCCGAGCTGCGTGACGAGCGGCATCGACACCAGGTGCCCTGCGCCACGGCGCAGACGCGCATCCAGCGTGATCAACGGGATGCCGTGGATCAGCGCCAGGGCGACGTATTCGGCGTCGTAGGTCTTCGCCCATTCGAGTGATCGTGCGATGTCCCAGGCTTGCGTGTCGAGCGTCTCGGGCCGGTCGACGGTGATCACGATGGCCGCGGCTCGCTGGATCGCCGCACGTCCCGCATCGAATGGGATCTCACCCCGGTACGTCATCTCCGAGATGCTGGACAGGGTTTCCGCTCGCAGCAGAGGTGGCGCGATCAGATCGTGCCCTTCCAGGGGGCCCAGAGCACCGGCCAGCGCGACCTGCACGGCGACGTTCGCATCGATGACGACCCGCACGGATCAATGGCCCTCGCGCGATCGTCGCACGGAGGCCACGACGTCCGGCATCGGTCCACCCCAGAACGTCGTCCGCCAGGCGGCAGGCAGGTCGTCTGTATCGGCGTTGCTGCCCATCGCCTCGGCCAGATCCGCTTCCTCGAAGACATGCTGCGTGCCGACCTTGCGCGCCCGCAGGCGACCTTCGCGGATCCAGCGCCGGATGGTCTCTGGATTCTTGCCAGTACGGCGGGCGGCTTCAGGAACGGTCAACATCGTTGTCGCATACTACAACAGTCCAGTCCAGCCCCTAGGCGGTGAGGACATCGACGCCGTACGGCGCGAACGCCTGATCGCGCGACACAAGGACAGCCCCCAGGCGCATGGCCTGGGCGACGAGCATGCGGTCGAAGGGATCACGATGGTGCGGGGGCAGGCTTGCCGCCGCATCCCCGTCCGCCAGGGTCACGGGGAGCCCGTCGAAGCCTGCGGCCTCGATGGCGCCCAGCACGTCGGCGGGAGCATCCAGCTTGCCGAGGCTCCGCTTGATCCCGATCTCCCAGACCGTCGCCGCCGAGACCAGCACGTCCGACGTCGGGTCCGCGATCGCCCGTCGGGCCGCCGGCGCCAGGCCGTCGTCGTCGGCCAGCCACCACAGCAGGGCGTGGGCGTCCAGGAGCAGGATCACCGTTCGAACGCCTCGATGAGGTCCTCGTCGGTGGCATCGAAGTCCGGCGCGATGCGCACCAGCCCACGCCAGGACCCCGGGACGCGCGGTTCGGTGCGACGTCCGAACGGCACCAGCCGGGCGACCGGTCGTCCGGCCCGGGCGATCACGACCTCCTCCCCTGCTTCGACGCGTTCGACCAAGCGCGACAGGTGGGTCTTCGCCTCGTGCATGTTCACGGTCTCCACGGCGGGAGCGTAGGTGCTTAGTCTGAATTAGTCAACCTCCTCAGGATGAGGTCCCCGGGTTCCACCCGGCGTCAAACTGCATCTGCACGGACCTCCGCTGCATCCCGCCCTCGCCAACATCGCCGACCTCCTCGACGCGATGCTCGCGGCGTGATCCGCGCCCTGGGCGAATGGCGTTACGCTCGCCCCGATGCGTGACGGGATCCCGGTTCAACGAACCGCACTCGGTGCCGCCTGCGCGATCTTCGACGGCGACGGCCGAGTGCTCCTGGTTCACCACACCTACGGGCGCCTGAACTGGGAGTTACCGGGCGGCGGGTCAGAGGCTGGGGAAGCGCCGGATGAGACGGCGAGGCGGGAGCTTCTCGAAGAGACCGGTCTGCACGCCGAGCTGGACCGCCTCACTGGCGTGTACTTGGAACCTGACCACGAATTCGGACCGATGCTGCACTTCGTGTTCAGGTGTAGATGGCACGATCAACTCGATCCGGCCGCCTCCTCACCTGAGGTCAGTGACGTTCGTTACTGGCCCCTCGACAACCTCCCGAGGCCGATGTCGGACTTCACCGAGCGCCGCATCCAGGATGCGGCCCTTGACGGGCCGGTCCACGTCGGGCGAGTCATCAGCCGTCAGTGGCGCGAGTGAAGGAATGCCGATCACCTGCCGCACTCCCAGTCTCATCTTCACCGGGGAACTTCACTAACCTGCCGACGGATCTCGCGGCGGCCCGCGCCGCCGGCACCCCTCGTGCCCTGACGGCGTGCTTGGCGGTCATCCACCTGGCGCTCGGCCTCGCCCTCATCCGGAACGCCGGTCTGTGGGCGCTCGGGCACGGGAACAGCCCGCTCAGGACGCTGGCTCGCCCCTGAGCGTCGCATCGGTGGCGGCATCCGCCCCGTCGTAGAACCGCTCCAGCATCGCCAGGAAGCGCGGCTCATCCGGCGCCGCCCGCCAGAACAGGGTCATCGACGACTGGACCTTGCGCGCATCGAGCTCACCGAAGATGTCGACCGCGCCGACCGCCGCCGGTAGCGCCAGCACCGCGTCCACGCACGCCAGCAGGCGCGGGCCCAGGACGGGGTGCGCCAGGTACGCCCGAGCTTCCTCGAGCGAAACGATCGCGTAGAACCGCGACGTCGGACTCCGGCCCAGGCCCAACAGCTGGGGAAAGATGAACCAGATCCAGTGGCCCGACTTGCGGCCGGCCCGGAGTTCGTCCAGGACCCCGGCGTAGACCTCGTCCTGTGCCCGGGCGAAGCGCTCCAGGGCGAACGGATCGTCCGTCATGCTTCCACCCCGACCTCATCCGCGATCGGATCTGAGAACTGGGTCCGGTGCAGTCGTGCGTACAGGCCGTCGAGGGCCAACAGTTCCTCCTGCCTACCGAGCTCGACCAGCACGCCGTCGTCGAGGACCGCGATGCGGTCGGCCGCGCGGATGGTCGAGAGTCGATGGGCGACGATGATCGTCGTCCGACCGACCTTCAATCGATCGAGCGCCTCCTGGACGAGCCGCTCCGACTCGTTGTCGAGCGAGGAGGTCGCCTCATCGAGCAGCAGGATGGGCGGGTCCTTGAGGATGGCCCGGGCGATGGCCACACGCTGGCGCTGGCCGCCCGACAGGCGCGAACCTCGATCACCGACGACCGTGTCGTAGCCGTCGGGCAGGACGGCGATGAAGTCGTGCGCGTTGGCCGCCGCGGCCGCCGCCCGGACCTCGGCGTCAGTGGCGTCCAGTCGGCCGTAGCGGATGTTCTCCGCCACCGTCCCGCCGAACAACGTCGCCTCCTGGGCAACGAGGCCGATCTGGCCGCGCAGGCTCTCGACCGTCACCCCTCGGATGTCCACGCCGTCCACGCGGATCGTGCCCGAGGTCACGTCCCACAGCCGCGGGATGAGCCCGACGAGCGTCGTCTTGCCCGAACCCGACGGCCCGACGAGGGCCAGGGTCTCCCCTGCCGGGATGGTCAGGGTCAGGTCGCGCACGACCGGGCGATCGGGCAGGTACGCGAACGTCACGCCGTCCAGGTCGATCCGGCCGGCGACCCGCGGCAGGGCCTGCGCATCGGGCGCGTCGAGGACGGTCGGTCGAGTGTCGATGATCTCGAACACCCGCTCGATCGCCCCGGTCCCCTCGCGGAACTGGCCGTACAGGCTGGCCAGGGTCCCGAGGCTCGCCCCGATCGACACGCCATAGAGCAGGAACCCGGTCAGCGTGCCGATGCCCAGGGTGCCATCGATGACCTGGTGGCCGGTGTACCAGAGCAGCCCGCCGATGGCCCCGAAGCCCAGGAACCCCATCAAGGCCCCGAAACCGGCGCGCCACAGGGCCAGGCGCGAGCCGGTCGCGACCACCGTCCGCAGGTCCGTGTCGTAGCGCTCCAGCTCCCAGTCCTCGCGGACGTAGCTCTTGACGACCCGGATGCCGGACAGCGCCTCCTCCGCGGTCGTCGTGCTGCGTGCGATCGTGTCCTGGACCTGGGTGCTGACCCGCTGCAGTGGCCGACCGAAGACCACGGCGACGACGATGAGCGCAGGCGCGAGCAGCAGGACGACGATGAGCAGCGTCGGGCTGAGCGTGAACAGGATGATGACCGAGCCGACGAGGCCGATGACCGACGACAGCAGGCTCGTGACCGTCTGGGTAAGCATCGTGCGCACGAGCGTGACGTCGCTCGAGAGCCGCGAGACCAACTCGCCGACGCGATGCGCGGCGTGGAAATCCAGCGACAGGGTGATGAGTCGCCCGAAGAGCTCGCCGCGCAGCTGGGCCACGACGCGCTCCCCCACCACGCCCAGCAGGTAGGTCTGCAGGAAGCCGCCGACCGCCTGGACGCTGAACAGCCCGAGCAGGGCGAGGATCAGCCGATCCAAGCCCGGGCCGTCACCGCCGGCGACGACTTCCGTCGTGATGCCCGCGATGAGCAGCGGGAACGCGAGCCCCAGCGCCGACGACAGGACGAGGCCCACGAGCGCGATCGCGAACGGCCGCCAGTGCGGGCGCAGGTAGCTGAACAGCCGGCGCCACGGGACGCCACCGAAGCCGCGCACCTCGCGCACGACCGCTCCGGCATCCGTCGGGACGCGCGCGAACTGCTGGCTCATCGCTCCGATGATGGCACGAGCGACACGTGGCCGCCGGTGGGCGCCCCTGAACCGTCAGCCCGGGCAGGCGAACGCGTAATAGATCGGGATGTCCAGGCCGACGTGGACCGCGATCGGCACGAGCAGCGAGCGCGTCCGAACAGCGATGATCCCGGCCAGCAGCCCACCGACCCCCATCGCCAGCACCAGCGGCACGAGGCTGCGGGCCAGGTCCGCTGGATCGGTGGGCAGGTATCGGCGGGCGGCGGTCACACGTTGCTGCCGGTGATCAGGACGAGCACCGGACCCTCCGGGGCCGGCCCCGCGAGCAGGCCCGCCCAGGATGCGGCCGCCGCGCCTTCCGCGGTGATCCCGAGGGCTGCGGTCAGCGTCGCCTGGGCGCCGCGCAGATCCTCCTCGCTGACGGTCCGCATCTCGTCCACGCGGCCAGCCATCAACTCGACGGCCCTGGGGATGGCGATGCGCGAGGCGATGCCATCGGCATAGGTGGCCGCGGAGTCCGTGTCGACCGGGCGGCCGGCGTGCCAGGAGCGCGTCATCGCATCCGCCAGGGCGGCCTGGACACCGAGGATCCTCGTGGTCGGCGCGATCGCCCGCCACCACGACCCGACGCCGTTGAGCAGCGCTCCGTTGCCGACCGGGATGGAGGCGACGACCGGGTCCGGCAGGTCGCCGGCGGTCACGGCGTCGGTCACCTCGAGGGCGAGCGTCGCGGCACCGGTCGAGATGCGGACGTCGTCGCCGTCGACCAGGAGCTCGGCGTCGTGCGTCTCGACGTACGCCTCCGACGCGCCGCGGGCGGCATCGAAGTCGTCGCCGGTCTCGATGACGTCTGCGCCCAGGGCCCGCATGCGTTCGACCTTGCCTCGGTTGGCGCGCGTCGAGCAGAACACGACGGCCGGGAGGCCGAGGGCGCGGGCCGCGTAGGCCACGCCCTGACCGAAGTTCCCGGCCGACACGCAGACGATCGGCCGACCGGCGCCGATCCGCCCCTCCCCCGCCAGCGCGTGCACGGCAACCCACGTCCCGCGGCCCTTGAACGACCCGATCGGGTTGACCGTCTCGACCTTGACCACGACCGGAACGCCGAGGCCCGCGGACAGTGCCTCATGGACGAACTGCGGCGTGTCCCGGAAGAGAGTGGGCAGGCTGGCGTGCGCCGCGCGGATGGCGTCGGGCATCAGCTCAGGGGGCGTGATCACGGCGGTCCCTCACGTGCGGTCTGCGGTGCCGGACACACGAAAGTGCCCGAAGGAACTTCCGGTCCGTAGTCAGCACCGCCGATGTAAACACCTGCGTCGCCGCTTTCGGTCTGGACGCCCCTTCGGGCAAGACGAATCATAGGGCCGCGACCCCGTCCCTGGGAAGGTGGGTTATCCACGAGTTTCGCCTGGACTCGTGCGATTTCGCGGGGTTGTCCACAGCGAATCCACGACGCGGCGTCCCGCAAGGGGACCGCCAAGGCAACCCGATCGTGCCGCGGGCCTTTTCCCGTGACTCCCACGCAGCATTTCCTGGCCGAACCGACCCGGACGGGCCGCTTGGGGGCCGGATCGCTGACTCCCACGCACGGTCCGGGCCCCAGGGCGGGTCTGAAGGGTTCCTCGGGGCCGTCGGTGAAGACTCCCACGCTCGGTTCGGGGCCGAGGGCGTGTCTGCGTGGCGCCTCAGGCCGAGATCGCTGACTCCCACGCACGGTCCGGGCCCCAGGGCGGGGCTCGCTGGCCCGAGAGGTCCGCGCATCGACCGGCGGCGGACAAGCAAATGCCCGAAGTGACCGCCGATCACTAGATGTCCCCGCCAATGTAAACACCGGCGAGATCACTAGATGTTCGAGGCCCCTTCGGGCAAAACCTACGATAGCCGGTGCGGTGTCGCGGCGGCAAGCGCCTTATCCCGGATCCACCGATAGCCCGACCTGATTCGGCTGTCGGGACACGCAAACAGGTGCCCCTCTGAACTGGGACGATGGCGTTGCGCACAGCCCATCGACCCGAAAAGAGGAGCACCTGATAGATGCA
>JBPPMZ010000163.1:0-11957 GCA_051306295.1 Candidatus Limnocylindrales bacterium | reverse complement strand
TGCATCTATCAGGTGCTCCTCTTTTCGGGTCGATGGGCTGTGCGCAACGCCATCGTCCCAGTTCAGAGGGGCACCTGTTTGCGTGTCCCGACAGCCGAATCAGGTCGGGCTATCGGTGGATCCGGGATAAGTCAGAACGGGCAAACCGGGCCGATGTCGGGTCGATGTGATCCCCGACAAAGGCCACTCTGCCTTCCAGTCGGAAGACCGCGGAGACCGGATCCTCGATGTGCATCTCGTGGAGTCCGACGTTCACGTCCGCGAGGGTCACCGGCTTCCCCGTTGATGTCCGGCCCAAGACTCGAGGCACATGGTGTGGCAGACCAAGCCGAGTCCCAATCCAAGCCGCTGCGTCCGTAGAAGGGTCGATAGAACCCACGACCGTCAGCGTCGGCCGACGATCGCGACGTAGTTCCAGCGTGCCGGGCACGACTCGTTCGGGACTGTCCGGTAAGTACCAGACACCCTGGAGGTCACCCGTCAACACAGCCAGCGGCCTCGGGCCTTGCCATCCGGTCGCGCGACGACTGGCATCAGTCCACGGATCGGGAGTCCGCACTCTCTTCGGTTGCGGTGAAGCTGCAGCCGGAGCGCATAGAATGGGAACGCACGTTCGAAAGCAAAGTGAGCAAGAAACATGCCAGCCCCCGATTCTGAGACGGTGCCCGCAGACCTTCACGAGATGGTTCGAGCATACCGGCGCGCGAGCTTCCGGCTCCGAGAAGTCTTTCAGGGTCCGTCAGACGGTCTCAACATCTCGTTCAACCTGTCCGCTGTGACGGGTAGCTCGACCGCAAGCACGTTCACCGCCGGAGATCGCGTTCACCGGCACGCCGCCCTGCTTCGGCCGTTCATGCAGATAGGCTCGAAGGTGGAGCTTCGAGCCGTGTGGGCACGTATCCGAAGCCTCGGTCTAGCTGACGAAGCAGTCGCGGCGAGGATCACCCAGGCATTCGAGCGCGCGGATCGCCTGTCCATGGGCCTCCAGGTCGACGGCCGGGACATCACCGCCCGAGACGTGTACGACGCGTACGCCAATGGCAAGTACTTCGGCGACGACCCAGAGGCCAAGGCGATCCTCGAGTCGATGAGCTGGGGGCCCATGTCTGCATTCGTAGAGATGTTGTTCCACGAAGCGTGCGGCTCGTACACGTCGCTTGTGTTCGACCTACTGCCGATTGTCCGTGAAGCCGAAGGGGCCGGTCGCGGAACCGGCGAGGACGAAGAAGCACCAGCCGCAACGTGCATCTATTGCCGTACCACCGCGGGCGATTTCGGGCCGGAGGAGCACGTGATCCCGGAATCCCTCGTAGGCGACGGATTGGTCATCAAGGGCATGGTTTGTGGCGACTGCAATAACCGCCTATCGGCGCTCGACCAGGCCCTGATCGACTTTGAGCCCCTCGCCCTACTTCGGACGATGTACCTGCCGCTTACGAAGAAGGGCAAGTTTCCACGCGCCACGCTGGGCGACATCACGATCGAGAAGACTGCACCACGCCATCTCCGCATGACCGTCGGGCAGGACCGTCCGCCAACCGACTTCGATCGACAGCCCGACGGGACGGTTCGGTTCCAGGAACACTTCGAGATGCGGAACCGTGACCCGATCGTCTTGGCGCGAGCGCTGTTCAAGATCGGACTGGGTTTGGTCGCGCACGACGCTGGCGCCGACGTCGCCCTCGATTCGCGCTATGACGCCGCACGCGCTTTCATCCTCAATGGCAAGCCGATCGCGACGCACCTTCTGATGCCGACGACTTCAAAGCCTTCGCCCGTAGTCAGGACTTGGTGGCAGCCGTTCGACGGCGCGACCGCCGTCATTCTTGACTTGTTTGGGCTGATCTTCGCGTTTGGGTTGGAACCGGCACCGCTCGAGTTGCCGCCGGGTCTACCGCGAGAGAGCGTCTTGATCTTCTGGCTGGGACCGGAGGGCCACGACCCGTTGGCGAGCGCGTCGACGCAGCAGGGTGCCTGACGGGTTGGGCTCTACTGCCTTTGCGGATCGGTGCCTTGCTCAACCATGGTCGAGCGATGTCGGCTCGACGATCGGCGGGATCAGGTCGGCGGGTTCGAACAGATCCTCGAACTCCTCGTGGTCGAGGCCGCCCTCGAGCTTCCCTGTATCGAAAGCCCACCAACCGGGTTGGATCGGCAGGCGGTACTGGCCGCGCTCGACGACGACCGGGTCGAGGAAGGGCTCATGGAGGTGATCGATGAATTCGAGCATGCGATGTAGTCGAAATCCGACAGGTGCTGGACGAGGTCGCACAGGCCGACGCCCCGGCGTGCGGGTCCCTCGAAAATCTTCTCGGCAGGCGCATCTTGCGCCCCGACGGAATCCGGACAACAGTGGAGTGGATGCGGGATCAATCGATCCCGCCGACCTGGGGGATCCCGATGGCGACTACTGGCCTCGACAGCGTCGAGTTTGATCCGGCGGACCTGTTCTGGAGCGACGGCTTCTCAGGTGGCACCGCTCTGGCCCACGCCCTTGGATGGGGCTCCTACGGCGTCGGTACGACAGCTCGACTCCTGCTGTTCTACGTGGTGCGCGACCTGATCGTGCCGGAGTTGGGTTGCGACGTGGTCGTGGCCTTCCAGCCAGGGCCGCAGAACCCCGTTCGAGCCATCGGCGCCGACGGTCGACTCCTTCGTCCGCTCGAGGCCCCTGGGAGATTGCCGCTTCGGGCGTCAGTGGACATGGCACAGATCCGACTCTGGGCGCAGCTCATCGGCGTCCCCGTGCCAGGATCATGCCCACCAAGGCTCGGCGGATCGGTCCCTGGCAGATCATCGTTCGCGACGAGCGACAGCCTGCGGGCCCCCTCGGCCGCGGCGTAGGAGTCAGCGCTAACGCTTGACCTCCGCCGCCCGTTCACCGATGCTCGCCGCGGCGATGGGGCTCGCCCTAGAACGTCCGGCCGGCCGGGCTGATGGCTCCTGACGGAAGCATCCGCCGGTCTGCCCAGGAGGTCACGCCTTGCCCCTCGTACTGATCGCTCTCGGTGGCGCCGCCGGCGCGACCACCCGCTACCTGATCGACACCTGGATCTCCGAGCGCGCCGGCGGCGCCTTCCCGTGGGGCACATTTGCCATCAACGTCTCGGGCTCCCTGTTGCTAGGACTCCTGTTCGCACTGGCGATCGAGCGCGGCGTCCTGCCGGCCTCGGTCCGTGGGCCGGTCCTGATCGGTTTCATTGGGGCCTACACCACTTTCTCCACCCTGATGCTCGAAAGTTGGCGTCTGATCGAGGGCGGGGCGATCGCCCTGGGTCTGGCGAACCTGGTCGGCTCGTCGGTGATCGGGATGGTCGCCTTGGCCGGGGGCCTGATGATCGGGAGGGCACTGGCATGAAGATCCAGGGCATCGGACTTCTGGCCCGCATCTACATCGGCGAATCGGACACTTGGCACGGGCGGCCGCTGTACGAGGCGATCGTCCACCTGCTCCGGGAGCGTGGGCTTGCCGGCGCGACCGTCCTCCGGGGCATCGAGGGATTTGGCGCGAAGCAGCACCTGCACTCGACCCGGATCCTGTCGCTCTCGAGCGACCTGCCGGTCCTCATCGAGGTCGTCGATCAGGAAGATCGGGTGCGGGCCGTGCTCCCGGAACTCGACGCCATGGTTGGCGAAGGGCTCATCACCCTCGAGAAGGTCGAGGTCATCGCCTATCGCGGGAGCCCGGCCGCCTCAGTCCGTACCGATGAGGCGAGTGAGTAGGGCAAAGCCCTCGGGCGTGCCCGTCCAGCGGCTGCTCAAGTCCGCGATGCCGACTCGGCGTCGCACGTAGCGCATCGCGACCACGGCCACGACCACATCGTCGAGTGGCCCGAGGACCGGGATGAACTCGGGGATGAGGTCGATCGGCGAGATGATCCAAGCCATCAGGCCGACCAGGACAACTCGTACGTCGAGCGGCGCCGAGCGGTCGGTGATCAGCGAGCGCAGGAGTCGGAGAACATCCGGGATGACCCGGATGATGTCGCTTACCGCGACGCCCTTGGGTCGCAGCAGCCAGAAGGTCACCAGCATGGCGATCCAGAAGGCCACCAGGGCGGCCACGATGCCGATGATCGGGGTCCAGTCCACGTCGCTCAGGCTAGCGGTCCCGATAGGAACACGGAAGTCCACTTGCCGCCGTACTCGGCGCGACGATAGGCCCAGCGATCGCCCGGCTGCACTTCTTGGAGTTCATCAAACATGCGTCGGGTCATGTCTGGAGTGCGTGACCGCTGGCGCACAATGCTGTCATGGACCTTAATGACCCATTCAAAGGCTGTTGGGACCGATACGACCGGGCAATAGCTCACCGTGAAGAGGCACTCAGGGTCTGGAACGCGTTCGTCACCCAAGACGATGACCCGTACTCGATTGGGCTCTATATGGACCTGGAACGGGAAGGCGTGGGACGCGGCACGATCAAGGTCTGGCAGGACACCCCCGTCCCGCCCCTGCTTCCGATCCTGTTCGGTGAGTACTTCTACAACCTTCGGGCCGCGCTGGACTACGCCGTCTACGCAACCGCCGTTATCGACAACGGCTGGCAGGATCCGCCGCCGGGTGAGCACGTCCTGCAATTCCCGATTTGTGAGAGTCCCAAGTCCTGGGGCGCTAATGCGTTCCGCGTCGCACCACTCAGCGAGCGCCACCGGGGTTGGATCGAATCGGTACAGCCGTTCGTGGGAGGCGGGAACCCTAGGCTGCGCGGGATCTACTGGCTCAACCATATGGCGCGGCTCGACCGACATAGAGAGCTGCGAGTCGTCGGGGGCTTTCTCGCGGAAGCCAACCCCTTGGTCTACGGCGAAACGGGAACGGTCGTGACCTTCGACCATATGGACAATGAGGTCTTTGTCGAAGACGGCACAGTAATTGCCAGGTTCACGATTTCCCCATGGGCCGAGGGAGATGAAGTCGAGGCGAATCCCCAAGCAGGCATCGACATAGAACTCAAGGACTTCTTCCTTGGGCGGCCAGCCGACGCGGAGTGGCTGCGATTGCCTATCAGCCGGCGTCTCTGGCTCATCGAGACGGTCATTCACTCGGAGGTGGGACGGCTCGAATTCGACACCATGAAACGGACCAGAGCCAAGTATCTCGACAAAGATTGGGTGGGTTTCAAGGACCCCTCCGTCAAGGTGGTCGAGCCCGATCCCTAGCGCCACGCGGAGCTAGCCGCCCGTCATCGGTCACCGCCCTCAATCCAATCGAACGCCCGTCCGGTTGAACTTGAGCCACTTCACGGCTGCCGGTTCGCTTGACAAGCGACGCGCAGCCGCCACCCTCTCCCCCGGACCCCCTCACCCGGGCCAAGACAGCGGTCTTGGTAAGAACCAAGAGAATCCCAACCCCCACAGACCAGTAGCCCTAGAGACTCGAGCGAAAGACATCTGCGCTACAACCTTGACAGGTGCCGGGATCCGCCGATAACTAGCCTCCACCCACCAACGGAGGCCATCATGGACCAGGCGACGAACCCCGAGATCTACCCGTCCCCATCGACCGGGATCGACGAGATCCCAGCGACCCGCAAGGAGCGGATCCTTCAGTTCGTCCATGCGGCGCTGGCCGCCAAGGAGGCCGGCGTTGCGGGTGAGCCGATCCGCCATGTGCATGGCTTCGTTGACCAAGTCACTCGCCAGCGGGTGGCCGACGCCCGCAACGACGTTCGCTGGCCGGCCCGTCTCGCTGAGATGGACTCGGACGAGGCCTCGTGGACGATGCGCATCGCCGATCGAGCCCCGCGCGCGCTGATGCGCAAGCCGGACGCGGCCCCCGCAGCTGCTGCCGCGATGCGTCTCATTCGCAGGGCCGGCGGCTTGTCATCGGACGAGCGTCAGCTCCTCGCCGACTCCTGGGACGAGACGGTCCTGCGGGACATCGATCGGACCCAGGAGCTCCTGCCGTCGCTTGTCCAACCGGAACTCGCGTCGCTACGCTGGCGCGCGTTCGCGGCCGTCCGCGACGTGCCCAGTGCGGACGAGTTCCGGCGCGTCGCGCAGCACCAGTCGACGGCGGTCTACGCCGCAGCGGCGGCGATCTTCGCGGGTGATCGCCTGTCGCCACCCCTGCGGGCCATCTTGTTGGGTCCCTGGGCTGCCGTCATCGACGGCGACCCGACCGAGCTCGAGGCCGCGTGGAGCGACGAGGCGGATGACCTCCGCTCGGACTTCACGACGCTGGATCCCGCCGCGTGGACGGACCCAAGCGAGTCCTTCTAGCGCATGTGTGTCCGCGGCGTATCCGGCATCTCCCTGGACCCACACGAGGGGCCAGGGAAACAGTCCGGGATACGCCGTCGGATGCACGTCATCGGGCGTTCGATGGCGGTCGCGAGTGGTCGGGCAAACCTAAGCCATCTCGAGGTCTGGGTCGTCCAGCACGATGGAGCCTAGGCGCCTCCGGGCCAAGATCAAATCAGCTTGGGTACCAGGCGATCCGCCAGCCCTGCATCTGATCGATCTCGCGCTGCTGCGCTTCGATGATGCTGGCCGCGATCTGCTGCAACTCCGGCCGGTCGGACGCCGCGCCGATGATCCCGGCAGCTTCTATCGCTGATTCGTGATGCGCGATCATCGCTTCGATGAAGGCTCGATCGAATGGCTCGGCCGTTCGGAGCGCCTCGACGTCGATGGTCATGTCCATCGTCCCGTCCATCGACATCCCGTCCATACCGGGCATGTCCATACCCGGCATCAGGGGCATCGCGTCCATCCCGGGCGTATCGGCACTCCCGAACCATGCCTGCCGCCACTCACGGAGCTGCGTGATCTCAGTCTCCTGAGCACTGACGATGTCGTCGGCCAGGGAGCGGAGCTCGTCGTGCGTAGCACGCTCCTGGGCAACCTTGGCCATCTCGATCGCGGACTGATGATGCGGAACCATCATGTCGATGAAGGCTCGATCCAGATCGTCGGCGGACGACGGTGCCGCCGAACCAGCTGGGGGTGGGGTTGCCTGCCCTGAGCTGCCGGGCTCGGCCGACGAGCATCCTGCGACGAACGCGAGCGTCAGGAGCAGCAGGAAGGTGATAGAGCGAGCAATCATTGGCGTAATCCTCAGTACGACGGTGCTGTCGTTGAGACTATCGCAGTCGTCCGTTCAGCACAGGGACCCGCCCGAGGGCCTTCGATTCTGAAGCGCGGTCAGGTCGGGCGGGCGGACCGCTATGGGGACGAGGAACTGCTGCCTTCGCGGCGCGTATGCGATCTGGAGCACGCCATCACCACCATCTCGCGCCCGGCTCCAGGCCTCCGGACCGACGGCGAGGACGGTGCCAGTCGCGCACGAGAAGACCGCGGTCGGCGAAGGGGGCCGATACAGCAGGCGGTGGGTCACGCCGCAGCGGCAGGCACTCGTCAACCCTCCGGCACGCCCACCAAGCCACCGCCGACCACCATGTACTACGGCATATGTAGTATACGTGAGTCGCACGATGCATCTCCGGTGCTTCTCCCTGGGCACTTGGGTCCCCCAGCCCAAGTGCCCACATTCATCCGGGCGTCTGCCCTTCGTGTCTGGCCCCAGGTTGTGCCCGTCGCATTCCCGGACTATCCTCGGCCGTCATGAGCGATCCCGAGTCACCCGTACTCGCCGACCCTAGGATCGAAAGTGTCCTAGGGCCACTCGGCGCACCGATCATGCGCATCGTGTGGTCGCGAGGCGAGGCGACAGTGCGGACAGTTGCCGACGCGCTCGAGCGTGAGACCGGTCGCCACCACGCGTACACCACGATCATGACCATCCTCGCGCGCCTGCACGAGCGCGGCCTGCTGGATCGCGCCATGGCCGGACGTGGATATGTGTACCGGCCGGTCGGTGACGAAAGCCAGGTGCTGGCCACGATGGGTGAGCGAGCCGTAGACCGCCTTCTGGAGCAGTACGGCACGGCGGCCCTCCGGAGGTTCGCGCAGCACCTGTCGGATCTCGACCCCGACCTTCGCGCCCAACTGCTCGAGCTGGCTGATCGCTCGAAATGATGTCTCTCGACGGCGCTCGGCCGGGAATCATCACCCTTTTGGCTGCTGGCGCCGCCTTGGCCTGGTGCACGGCGGCCGGCGTATCCATCGGCGTCGATCCCATGCTCCTCATCGAGATCGCCGGCTTGGCCGTCTTGGGCCTCTGGGCGGTCTCCCTGGTCCGAGACCTCCGGCGAGCAGATGCCCTTCGACGACGACTCGACGAGATGTCCTTCGCCCGGACCATCGACGGCGTGGACCTGCGTGTCATCCGAGGCGGTAATGTCGAGGCATTGGCCCTCGGCGTTCTCCGGCCGACGGTCTACCTGGGCGACGCATCGATCGACGCCCTTAACGACGACGAGTTGGCCGCGGTCATCCACCACGAGGACCACCATCGTCGGACGTTGGCGCCGCTACGTGCGGCTGGCGTCGAGGCCTGGCTTCGCATCGTCGGTCGGTCGTCGGCAGCGCGGGCCTTGCTATCGGGGCGGCTAACCCACCTCGAAGCGGCCGCCGACGCCTACGCCATCGCACGCGGAGTCAAGCCGGCCTCGATCGCCGCCGCTCTGCTCAAGGTGGACCGGCAAGGTGCGGCTGGATCGGCGTTCTCTGGGGCGGCCGACCATCGGATCCGGGCGTTGATCGACGCGGCGGCTGGGAGACCAGCGACCACAACCGCTGCGCTGCCCTACGAGTGGTTGCCGCTTGTGATCGCCATCGCCGTGATCGTCGGCTGCCACCTCGGCGAGGTGCCTCCGCGACTCTGAGCATCCGGCCCGCCATCGGTGGGCCGGCGGATGATCTCGGGGTGGCCGTGCATACTACCGTTCTGTCGTACTGAACCGTAGGTGTCTCCGTGGCATGCTCGTGAAGCCGCCCCGATCCCCAGCGCGGCACCTCGAGGCTCGAGGCATCAGCCGGCTGTTCGGCGATACCGTGGCGCTCTGGGATGTCTCCTTGGAGGCGGACGCCGGCGACGTGGTCGAGGTGATCGGCCCGAACGGATCGGGCAAGTCCACGCTTCTCCGCGTGCTCGCGGGGTTGCTTCTACCCGACCGCGGCCGGGTGCGCTGGGACCCGATGGAGCAGGCTGGGCGCATCGCGTACGTCGGGCACGAGACGCAGCTATTCGAGGGGCTGACTGCGCGCGAGACGCTCGTCCTCGCCCTTCGACTCAGTGGCGACGACCCCGGTACGGCCTCCGCCACCCTGGAGCAGCACGGGATCGGACATGTTGCCGACCTGTCGGTCGCCACCCTGTCCGCCGGGACGCGCCGGCGCCTGGCCATCGCTCGGGCGCTGGCCAGCGGCTGTCCGGTACTGATCATCGATGAGCCCTTCGCATCACTCGATGGTGATGCGTCGCGGCTTGTGGGCGGGGCGATCCAGGCGCATCGCGCTGCGGGAGGGCTGGCCGTCATCTCGGGCCACGCTGCGTCCATCTCGCTTCAGGGGCCGACCCGAACGGTCGAGCTCCAGGCCTGGGGCGCCCCGCCACAGACCGCCCCCGCCTGAACCATGCGCCTGATTCGCACCACCATGTGGCTGGCCGCCAAGGATCTCCGGGTGGAGCTGCGATCTAGGACGAGCCTATGGAGTGCCGTGGTCCTTGCCACCGTGGCCGTCGTGATCGTCGGGCTGTCGATGACACCCGGGGAGATCGGCCGGGCTGCGGTGGTGCCGCCGCTGCTCTGGATCTCCACCCTGTACGCCGCGCTGCTGATCGGCGACCGGCTCGAATCGATCGACCGGGACGATGATGCGCGCGCCTGGTTGTGGCTGACCCTGGATGATCGCCCGGCGATCTTCCTGGGAAAGGTCGTGGCCTGTGCCGCGCTGCTCTCCGTCGTGTTGCTGTGGACCTGGACGGCCACGATCGTCCTCCTCGACGTCCGGGTCATCGCGGCCCTCCCGGTGGTCATCGGTGTCAGCGGCATGGTCGCCCTGAGCACCTCGGCCGTGGTGGTCCTGGCGACGACCCTCGTCGCCCCGGCGGCACAGCGCTCGCTGTTGCTCCCGGTCGTCACGGTGCCACTGCTCATCCCGACATCGATCGCCGGCGTGCAGGCGGCTCGGGGCTTGCTCGACCCGGACGCGACGTCGCTGGCCCCCTGGCTGGCCATCCTGGGGGTGGAGACCCTGCTCTTCTGCGGCATCGGGCTGCTCACCTACGAGCTGATCGGGGGACCGGCATGACGGCACCGGCGCGCCCTCGGTTCGGGCTTCGTCTGCCCGGGACCCTGGTGGGACCCGTCGTGGCGATCGCGCTGGCGACGGCGCTCCTCGGCGTGCCCGCGGACGCCACCCAGGGCGATGTCCAGCGGATCATGTACATCCACGTCCCCAGCGCCTGGCTCGCCTACTTGGCCTTCTTCGTGACCATGGCGGCCGGCCTTGGATACCTTGTCCGACGCGACGCTCGATTCGACCGGGTCGCCGTGTCGAGTGCGGAGATCGGTGTCGTGTTCACGGGCCTGGCCATCGCGACCGGGGCGATCTGGGGCCGCCCGACGTGGGGCCGCTGGTGGGACTGGGACCCGCGGCTGACGACGACGGCCGTCCTGTTCCTGGTCTACGTGGGGTACCTGCTCCTGCGGTCGGTCGTTGCGGATCCGGACCGGCGCGCCCGGGTCGCGGCGGTCATTGGGCTGGTCGGCTTCCTGAACGTCCCGATCGTCCACTTCTCCGTGCTGTGGTGGCGGAGCCTGCATCAACCGCCCACGGTCATCCGGCCCGGCGACCCATCGATCGATCCCGTGCTCCTCGCGCAGCTCCTGTACTCCGTCGTGGCGTTCACGCTCCTGTACCTCTGGCTGCTGGGCCAGCGCGTCGCCCTGGAACGACTCGAGGCGGATCTGTGGCCGCGCCCGGACGGGACGCCGTGACCGATCTGCCGTACGTCCTGGCGGCCTACGGCGTGGTCATCGCCACGCTGGGCGGGTATGCGTTCCATTTGCGCCGACGGCTCGATCGAGCGCGACGCCGCCGGGCCCTGATCGACAGAACAGCGCGCGTCGCCGGCGCGGCCCGCGCCGACGTTCCGACGCCGGATCGGCCATGACGCGCGGTCGAGCCCGGCCGGCCACCATGCTCGGGCTGGGCATGGTCCTCGCTGCGCTGGTCGCGGTGGTCGCGCTCGGTGCGCCGGGCGCGATCGTCTACTACGTCACGCCGACCGAGATGGCGGCCGACCCGACCGATCGGCCCGTGCGGCTGTACGGGGTCGTCGAGTCGGGGTCGGTCCGCTGGGAGGAGGGCGCCGGCGAGTTGCGCTTCACGGTGACGGATGGACAGACCGCCGTGGCCGTGCGCACCAGCGCCATCCCGACCGCCCTGTTCCGGGATGGCGTGGCGGTCGTCCTGGCCGGCCGGCGCGAGTCGGCGACGTCCTTCCTGGCCGATGAGCTGCTCGTCAAGCACTCGGAGGTCTATGCCCCGCTGGCGCCCGGTCAGACCATCCCGCCCGGACTCCTCGAAACCGTCATCGAGCCGTCGCCGTGATCCTCGCGCCCCTCGGGCTGACGCTGACGCTCGTCGCCTTCGGTCTGTCGATCACCGGCATCGTGGTCGCCGCCCGTTCGCTTGGGCGTGCCGACGCGAGCGCGACCGTGCGTCACATCGCGACGGCGCTGGCCATCGTGACAGTGTCGTCGGCCGTGGTCATGGAGATCGCTCTGATGACCCGCGACTTCTCCGTCGCCTACGTGGCCGAGGTGGGCAGCCGGGCGACCCCGTTGCTCTATACGATCGCCGCCCTGTGGAGTGCCCAGGCGGGGTCGCTCATCCTGTGGGCGGCGATCCTCTCCCTCGTGGTCGCCTGGTTCCTCCACCGCGCGCCGGCGAGTGTGGCGCCGCTCCTGCCGCTAGCCATGACCATCCTGTTCGCGCTCCAGGCGTTCTTCCTGGCTCTGCTTATCGGACCGACGCAGCCCTGGGCGCGGGTCAGCCCCGTCCCTACCGATGGGCCTGGGCCGAATCCCCTCCTCCGGAACC
>JBPPMZ010000162.1:0-16984 GCA_051306295.1 Candidatus Limnocylindrales bacterium | reverse complement strand
GTCCGTTCGCCGGCGATCTGGATGGCTCCCGAAAGCGCGCCAGTCGGGAGCTCCGGCTCGGTCGGCATCGAGGGCTTGCGCCAGATCCGGACGAGCGGAGCGCCGGTCGGCACGAAGTCGCCGACCATATGCAGGAGCTCCGCCGTGACGCTGTGGTCACGCGCGAGCTGGACGAGCGCTTCCTCGTCGATCGCGATGATCACGCCCGGACCCCGCTCGCGATCGACGACGATCTCCGGAGGGCGCGTGGGCAAGGTCGGAACAGGCCGGATCGGCTCCTCGCCGATCCCGCCCGGATAGAGGCGGCCGATCGTGTCGCGGGTCTCGTCACCGACGCTGCGAAGGACGTTGGCGGCTCGGATGGCTTCCGCCATGTGATGGATGTAGAACACGAACGCCGCGACCGAGGCAACGAGCAGCACGTAGACGAGCGTGACCGCGATCGCGGGCACGAAAGCCGTGTCGTTCGGCGGCGAGCGGATCTCGCGAAGGATCAAGAGCGCGTACAGGAAGGTCGCGATGAACAAACCGAGCACGCCCTGGTTGAAGCGGTCCCGCAGGAAGGTCCGCATCACCCGCGGCGAAAGCTGGCTGCTCGCGAGTTGGAGGACGAGCATCGTGATCGAATAGACCAGGCCGGTGAAGGTCAGCATGGCCGCGGCGATCGTCGACAGGACGAGGCGGGCGCTGTCCGGACCCCCTGCGAACAAGAGGCTGCTCAGGCGATCACCCAGGGCTTGATCAACCAGTCGATCGATGGGGACGAGGAGGAGCGCCGCCATGAGCGCACCGACGACAAAGACGCCCGGGATGAACCACATCTGTGAGCGAAGCTGATCGAGAATGAGCGCAAGGCGGGCGGGCATGCAGAACCTTTCCTGACCCGCGAAGCGTAGACCACCACATTGCCGTGCTGCTGGATCGGGCGAGTCTCGACCGATCGACGGGATTGGTGCAGGACTCCGTCGGACGTTCCTGTGTCGGATCGTCTGCGGCACCAAGGCCAGAGACAGGTCGCCGATCTGGATGCGGCAGTGACAGAGTCCTGCGCTGGATCGCACCTTTCTCCATGCCGGAGCACCGTCATGTGACGCGAGCCGTTCGGCGTCACGATACTCGCTGTCCGCGTGATACCGGTGCCGTCTCCTCCTGAAAGCAAGTCGGCCGCCTCGACCTAGGGAGTGGCTTCGAAGGACGGGACCGGTCGCCCGGCGGCATCGGCCTCGGTCTCCGCTGGGCCGTTCTCCTCGATGTCGCGGATCAGCCACTCCATCTCCGCGATCTCGCGCCGCTGCGCATCGATGATCTCCTCCGTCAACGCGCGCACGCGGACGTCCACGATGCCTGCGCGCTCGCTCGTGAGGATGGCGATCGAGTGGTGGGGGATCATCCCGCGCATGTAGTTGACGTCATGGACCAGCGTCTGCGTCTGCGAGAAGAAGAACGCGGCGATGCCGATGACGGCCGCGCCACTGACGATCGCGACGTTGCGCCGGCGATCAGGGTGCATCTTCCACATCCACGCCATCATCACGATCGCCATGGCCGCGCCCATCAGGAGCACCATGTACAGCCGCTCCTGACTGAACTGGATATGGGCGATGTCGAAGACGTTCGTGTAGGTGAGCACGAACATCACGACCGTCGACGTCGCGATCATGCCGGCGAATCGGAGGTATGGGTCCTGACTCTTCTGCATGTCGGTCGTCATCTTGTCGTCCTGCATCATCCCGTTGATCTCCTTACTCGGTCGATCAGATACACCTGCTTGTTCAGGGCGCCCCTGCGGCTTCGCGGCAGATCGCCGTCTCCGCAAGGGCGTCGACGGCGCAGCGACTGGCCAATACGCCCATCGGGTCGGTCCGACCCTCGTGGGCGGATGGCACCGCATCCCACGCCGCCCGCCACTGGGCGATCGTGCCGCACGCCCGGACCGCGTCGTCGAGCGGACTAGCCCCGTACGGGGGGAGTGCGCGCGGATCGACGTTTCTGAACGCCGAGCGACACTGTTCGTCTGAGCCAGTCGCCGAGCAAGCGACGAGGCCACCGGCTAGAAGGAGGGCTGTTGCGAGGGCCTGGGCCATGGCCGGCCATGTCGGGACGCCAGCACGTCGGTGACCACGTGATGAGCTGGGAGTGACGGAGCGATCCACCCCGCAAAGCTTGGACCGCCCTGGCATCTAGTGGTGTCGCATCGGACGCGGGGACCATAACGGTCACGTCGCAGTTTCACGAACGTGGTCGAGGTTTGCAACAACGTCAGTTCCTTTTGCAACTCGAGCGACGCTGGGGCGCTGGTACGCTGGGGCGCTGGTACGCTGGGCCCAGCGCCGTCACCCCATGAGGTGACGGCTGTTGCTTACGAAGATGAACCGTCCGGCCGTTCGCGACCTCGCGTGTTCTGCCTGTTTCGGCACCATGGAGGTCCGATCATGTCTCGAAGGTTGCTCAACGTCATTGCCACCGCTGCACTGGGCATCGGGGTCCTGGGGTGTAGTTCGGCCGGCGGCACGGCGGCACCCTCGTCGTCCGCACCGGGCACCACGATGCCCGAGATGTCTGCATCGGGGATGCCGATGGCGACAGGCGCGATGGGGGACGTCGGTGCGCTTGGGCAGGCGGCCGATGCCGCAACAGCCAGTCGTACCATCCACATCACCGCGAGCGATCAGCTGAAGTTCGATCCGGATGCGGCAGAGATCAAGGTCGGTGAGACGGTGACGTTCGAGATCGAGAACACCGGCAAGACGGACCACGAGTTCGTCCTCGGCTCGCCCGCCTATCAGGCGGCTCATGAGCAGGAGATGCAGGCGGGCCACATGGAGATGGCCGGCGAGACGAATGCCGTCGACGTTCCGGCCGGGATGACCAAGAGCATCACCTGGCAGTTCACCGAGGCCGGCACCACGCAATTTGGCTGTCACGAACCAGGGCACTTCGCGGCTGGCATGGTCGGAGACATCGCCGTCAGCCAGTAGCATGCCGCCATAGCACGGGCCACGGGACACGGCCGCCCGGTTCGGCGTTGCGCCGGGTCGACCGGTGACGGCGAGCGCATCACCGCGACCTTCGCCGCGGATCGCCGCGACGCTTGGGTCGCCGCACCGCAAGGACAGCCCTGATGCACGTGACCATCTTCGGAGCGACCGGACGCATCGGCTCGCTCGCCCTCGCCGATGTACTCGCGGCGGGCCATGACGTGACGATCCTGACTCGCGGTGCAACGCGCGTCCCCCCTGGCGATCGGGTGACCGTCATCACGGGCGACATCGCCGATGCCGCGATCGTTCGGCGGGCAGTCGAGGGCAGCGGCGCGGTCGTGGCGGCACTCGGCCCACGGTCCAACGACCGCGCTGCCGAGCTCGCCCTCGAACGTGGGATGCGCAACCTCGTCGCGGCCATGACCGACGCCGGCGTGTCCCGCCTCGTGGCGCTCTCAGGGGCCGCGGTCGACGTCCCAGGGGATACCAAGCCCGTCATCGACCGGCTGGCATCGCGCATCGTTCGCCTGGCGGCGCGCCACGTGGTGGGCGCCAAGCAACGCGAGTTCGCTGTCTTCGCCGCGTCCGATCTTGCGTGGACGGCGCTTCGTCCCGCGATCGTCACCGACGGCGACGCGCGCGGATACCACCTCTCGGAGCGTCTCCGTCCTGGCGCAAGGGTGACCCGCGCCGATGTCGCCGCCGCGATCGTCGACCAGCTGGACGACCTCGCCTTCATCCGGGCGGCGCCGTTCGTGCTTCCCGGTGCGACGACCTGACCGAAGCCGATCGCCGACATGGCGGTAGGGGATCTGCCTCGTGCGCCATGGCTCCTCAGGCGTAGCACCGTAGGCGAATAGACCGCGTCACCCAGCCCGCCGACGATTCGCGGGTGAAGCTGTGCACGGTCTGTGGTGTCGTCACCAGCGGCGCGGGTAGCCGCTGCACCGATCACGCACGGGCGTCCAACCGCAGCCGCCACAACGCCCTCTACAGCACGCGGGCCTGGCAGCGTCTCAGCGCCCGGGTGCTGCGCGCCTGGCGTGGCGAGCACGGCAACTGGTGCCCGGGCTATCAGCGTCCCGCCCACCCCGCCTCCGACCTGACCGTCGATCACGTCGTCCCGCTCGCCGCGGGCGGTGCGCCCTTCGACATCGCCAATACCGCGGTGCTCTGTCGATCGTGCAACTCGACAAAGGGCGCGTCGACGGACCGGGGCGGGGTAGCCCATGTGGCGACGCGATTGCGTGCTGACCGCGCCTCCCGACTGTGTGCGCACGGCCGGGTTTCGCGAATTATCCCGGTCGCTGATCGGAGATCCGCCCAGGTTGGCCCGTGTGCGCCCACGTTGGCCCACGTGCCGCGATGAGCCCGACCGTGGCCAACGACGCGACCGAACGCAAGAAGGCCCCGGGTTGGCGCCCGGGGCCCGAGGGTTGGCTGGGGGCGGCGGCGCTATCCGGCGTCGCCCTGCGAGCCCGCCTCCGGCGTGACTGCCTTGGGTCCGCGCTTGGTGCGCTTCTTGATCGGCTCCGCGACGGGCTCCGGCTCGGCGGACATCCATCACGCTGTCGTCGCCACGATGCAAGGCCGAACATGGGCGGCCGCCCGATGAGGGCGAAGACCGCGGTCGCCGGAACGATCGTGAGGGGATCGTCGCCCGGACCGGCGCCGGCTGCCCAGGCCCGGGCGAGCAGCTCGCGGCTGACCCGGTCGAGCTGGCGGACGTGGCCCCAGCGGAAGCTGCGCAGGAACGTGCCCAGGGTGGACGCGGCCTTGACCCGGAAGCCGAGGATCCGGCCCGTCCCGCCGGCCCGCAGCGCGTTCGCGTCGTCGATGCAGTCGCCGCCTGCCAGGGCCGACATGACGAGCGTCAGGAGCTTGTCGCCGGCGTTCGCCCGGCCGGGTTTGTCGCCGAGGTGGAGGAACCGGTCGACCAGCTCACGCAGTCCGAGGTGCTGGGCGAGCGTGGCCGGCAGGAGGAGCCCGGCATCAGCCACCAGACGATCGTCGAAGGCTGTGTCGAGACGGTGGAGCGTGTGCGATGATCGCATCGATCAGGTGCTCCTCTGTTTCGGGTCGATGGGTCTTCTCAACGCCATCTTCCCAGTTCGGATGGGCACCTGATGCGTCGTTTCAGCGCTCCTTCAGCATCTGCTCATCGGTGGATCCGGGCTAAGCCTTCAGGAGCGCGCGCGTGCCCCGCAGGGGTTCCCTGGAGCCCGGCACGGGTCAGTCGCATCGCGACCGTGGCGTGGCGCGGCCGCCTCAGCATCAAGTTCATGAACGGGCATCCTTTCGTGGCACTTGGCAGATGCCGATCGCTACCCAGCGGTCACCTCGAAGGCGAGGTGGAACGCCGGCAGTTGCTCGCCCGGGTGGTCCCCGGCGTAGGTCAGCTGCGGGATTCGGAAGTTCTGGACGCCGGGAACGTCCTTGCCCTTGTAGATGCCGGGGTAGAGGTCGATGTAGTGCCAACCCGGCTCTCCGGTCGCCGGGAGGTGGATGGTGACGTCGCCCTGCGTGTTGAAGCCGCAGGCGTAGCCCAGGTAGCCATTGTCGTACACGACCGTGTAGATGTTGGCCGTCTCGGTCCAGCCGACACCCTTCATGTGGATCTCGATGTCCGTTCCGATCTCCCCACGGGTAGGCGAGAAGCCGACGATCGACGGCGTGATGACGAGCGTCGCCTGGGCCACGGACTGGCCTCCGACGAGCGCCTCGATCTGGTGCGCGCCACCGAGGTCGTCGGGCACGGACTTCCGGAACTCGAACGTACCGTCGGGCCCGATCGAGACACTGCCGAGCTCCGATGTCTGCGTGTCCCAGCCGTCCCCGCCGACGCGGTTGCCGATCACCGTCGTCCAGGTGAGGACGGCGGTCGCGCCGCCGGCAAGTCCCCGACCGCGCACGACGACGGGCGTGCCGACCGGCGCGGTCGCCGGGTCCGTCCAGATCGCCGGTCCGGTGCCGTCCGGTGCGGCCCCGGGGACGACCGACAGGGCCTGCGTGTCGAGCGGCTGGATGGGGACTGCCTCGCCGGTGGTCACCCGGAACGGGATCGTGAAGGTCGGGCGATCGGGCCTCGGCGACTGCTGCATGTTGAGGTACGGCACCGTGAACGAGCCATGCACGACCCGGATGAGGTGCTCGCCGGGGCCTCCGGTCGCCGGGATCGTCGCGACGGCCGTCCCTCCGGTGGTCACCGCCGACAGGAGGCCGGTGAACTGGTTGTCGTACGTGACCAGCCAGCTGTTCTCGAGGTTTGCCCACCCGACGCCCTCCATCCGGATGGTGATCATCGTCCCGGGCGGCCCGGACCTCGGTTCGACCGTCACCGTCGGCTCCAGCCGGAAGGAGGCCTTGTTGCGGAGGGCCCCGTCCTGCTCGACGGTCACATCGTGGTAGAACCCGTAGTCGACAGGCGCGACGAACGAGGTCTCGAACGCGCCGGCGGCATCCGTGGTGATCTGGTCCAGCGGTGTCGAGAGGGGCTCGAAGGCCCGGCCGTGGAATTCCTCGCTCCTGTCGCCCTTGAGGAGCCAGGAGCCAGCGACCGACTGCCAGGTGATGGAGAGCTTCACGCTCCCGTCGAAGCCGCTTCCGACGATCGTGACGGGGGTACCGGCCGGGCCCTCGCTGGGCGTGAGGGTGACCTTGCCGACGTAGTCCACCGGGCTCGGCGCGGCGGCGGCTGCCGAGGCCGTGGCCCCGGCGGACGCCGCCGGAGCCGCAGCCCCAGTCGCTGCGTTGCGCCCCGCGGCGGCACCCAGGATCCAGGCAGCCGTGACGATCGCGGCCGCGACGATCACGCTCGAAGGATTGATGGAGCGACGGTTCATCCTGGTGCCTCCCGGCCGATCCACGTCTCGGGGCCGATGGATGGTGCTGCCCTACTCGGTAAACGTGGGGCGGATCTCGTCGGTGATGGTCAGGCGGGCGAGCGACACGCCGAACTGCTCGAACGTGCCGGTGCGCCCGTCCTTGGCGGTCGCCTCGATCGTGTAGGGCAGCTCACCCGTCGGATGGTCTTCGGGGATCAGCCACGACACGGTCCAGAAGTAGTCGGCCGGGTTGTCCTTCGGGTGCGGGCCGTAGCGCAGGTCGAGCGACTGGTCCGCGAACGTGACGGCCAGCGAGCTGAGGACCTGGTCGTCCATCGGCTCGCCTGTCGCAGGATCGATGACCTTGACTCGCCAGACGATCTCCTCGTTGCGGGCGAACAGGTTGCGCTGGACGCAGATCCTGCCGGAGAGGTCGGCCTTCGCGATGTTCTTCGGACCCCACACCGTGTCCGCCTGGAGGATGAGCTTCCCCGCGACGGGTGACGGACTGAGGGTTGCCGTGCCGGCGGCCGAACACGCCGCGATCACGGCCGCGACGACCGTCCCCAGGATGATGCCCGTGGCCAGCCGCCGCGCGGTGCCTGCCAGTTGGTTTCCCATTCCCATTGCCTCCATGACGTGCCATCCACTCGAACGTGCCTGTCCACGCGACTACGACGGCGCCTCCTGTCCCCCCTTGCCCGGCGACCGGTTGCCTCGCCGCCCGCTGATTCCGAGCAGCGTCACGAGCACCAGGCCAGCCAGGACGACCCATACACCGACGGTCGCACCGGCGATCAGCAGGGGCATGACGGATGCGATCTGGCCCAGGCCCACCCCGGACCGCGGGGGCTCGAACGCCCGTCCCTGCCCCACTGCCGCTCCAGGCGGCACCTCGACGTCCACGGTCGCCTCGGCGGGCGCGTAGCGCTCGTCCCCCGCGAACCGCGCCTCGATCCGGAGCCGGCTCTCGGTCGGCCTGATCGGGATCTGCGCGATGCCGGCGGCGTCGGTTGTCGCCCGCCCGAGGAGCACGCGCCTCGGACCGAGGAACTCGGCCTCCCGTCGGAACTCGATCTCGACCTGGCTGACGGGAGTGTCGTCATACGCCACCAGCCGGGCGGAGACGCGGTCCGAGATCCTGGCGTTCGCGGACGGAACGAACGAGATGCTGACCGTCGTCGGGTCGGGTAGACCGTTGCCCAGGTGGGTGGCGGCGACCTCGATGGGGGCGATGGCGACGAGCCCGACCATGAGCGGGATCGCGCCGATCGCCATGCGGATGCGGTTCATCGACGCACCCCGTCCGCCGGCAGCGGGAGCCTGGCCGGGGCTCGGTGCGCGGGCCGCGACTCGGCCGCGCGCTCGTGCTCGATGGTTTCCATCTCATCGATCGACAGGACGGGCACCAAGCGGAACAGCATCATCACGATCAGGACGATGCCCGCGGCCGCGCCGAGAACGACCGTGAGCTCGACCAACGAGGGAACGTAGGCGCCCAGTTCCCCTCCGACCACGGGGCGTGTCTGCGGCGGCACGACGATCAGGAACCGCTTGATGAACATCGCGACGATGACGAGGCCGGCGGCAAGGCCGATGCCCGGCGGGGTGCGGGTTCGGGGCAGGGCCACGATGATGATCGGCAGCACGATACCGGCGGCCACGAACGTCCAGAACAGCGGGGCATACCGGGCCAGCATCAGGCCGAACAGCAGGTCGACGTCAGCCTGCTCGCTGACGAAACCTTCCGTGGTGAGCTCGCTGAAGGTGGAGTAGGCGTAGGCGACCCCGAGTGCAACCAGGACGTAGGCCAGGTTCCGGATCGAGCGGTCGTCGATCCAGCGCTCCAGGTGGTAGACCCGTCGATACGCGAGCGCCGCGACGATGACGACGGCCACCCCCGAGTAGATCGCCCCGATGACGAAGTACGGGCCGAAGATGGTGCTGTGCCAGCCCGGCCGGCTCGTCAGGGAGAAGGCGTACGACAGGACGGTGTGCACGACCACCGCCAGGGGCACGATCAGGATCGCCAGCACGGTGAGGGCACGCTCGAGCGTCCGCTGCTGGTCGCGCGTGCCCGCCCAGCCGAACGAGAGCAGTCCCAATGCCCGCCGTCGTCGGCGGCCCAGGCGCGGATCATCGCGGACGGCTGCCGCGTCGGGGATGAGCGGCAGCGAGAACAGGATGATCGTCGCGGCGAGGTAGGTCAGGATAGCGACCATGTCCCAGAAGATCGGCGACTGGATGTTGGGCCGGACCAACATCAGCCAGAACCGGTCGGGTCGGCCGAGGTGGATGATCGGGAACAGCGCGCCGACGAGGATCGTCGCCAGCGCCGTCGCCTCGGCGATCCGGCTCACGGGGCCCCGCCAGGACGCGTGCGTGAGCCGCAATACCGCGGACACGAGCGCGCCGCCGTAGCTGAACCCGATGAACGTGACGAGGCTCGCCGTGTAGATGCCCCAGAAGACATCGTCGTTCAAGCCCGTCACGGCCAGGCCGTTGGCCACCTGGTAGGCAAACGCCGCGGCCCCGGCGACAACCCCGAGGACCAGCAGTCCCGCGAGCAGCCAGAATCGCCGGCCGGCGGCGACCATCGGTTGAACGGCGGCTGCACGCAGTTCCACCGCGTCGCGGGGCATCAACGGTGCTTCGGACCCGACCATCGTCAGTACCCCAGGTCCTGGCCGTGCCCGCCGATGTAGTAGACGCGCGTCTCGGTGCCCAGCTCGTCCTTGTACCGGTAGGCGTCGTTGTCGCGCAGGAACCTGGACAGGACGACGGTGTCGCGCCCGTTCGACGCAACATCGCTGACGAAGTCGCCGACGTAGATCGCTTCCATCGAGCACGAGGTCACGCAGGCCGGGAAGTCACCCTCACGGAGGGCATGCGCGCAGCTGTCGCACTTGCCCACGGTTCCCTGGCGTTGCGGCACCGAGAACAGGGGCGAGGTGCTCACGATGCCGGCCGGCACCGCCTCGGGCGGCCCCCAGTTGAAGACCCGGACACCGTACGGACATGCCGCCATGCACATCCGGCATCCGATGCACACGTTCTGGTCGATCAGCACGACCCCATCGGGCTCGTGGTACGTCGCGCCGACCGGACAGACCTGCACGCATGGCGCCCGCTCGCACATCTGGCACAGCACCGGCATCGAGTAGGTTCCGCCCGACGCGTCGGTCATCTCGTAGACCTTGATCCAGGCCTGGTCGTCGTCGAGGTGGTGCATCTCCTGGCACCCGGTGGTGCACTTTCCGCACCCGTCGCAGCGGCGCAGGTCGATGACGAAGGCCCACTGGTGCTCGGCGAGGTCCGCCTGGTCGGCGGACGACAGGTCGTCGGCGGCCGATACCCGCGCCAGCATCGGGGTCCGACCGGCAAGGGTGGCGATGCCGAGCAGGCCCACCGCCTTCACGAAGGCGCGTCGAGAGAGCTCCTTGCGGCCGCCGACGGCCGAGGACACGCGCCGATCTCCACGACTTGTGGTCATCCCCGAATCCTCGCGGGATCGCCAGCCCGTGCCATCGAGAGGAACCGCGGCCGTCACCTGCGGAAACCCGCACCTCGCCACCGGGGATTCCGCATCTAGCCTGCCGTCCCGCCGGGTGTACCCTCGATGCCCGGGGGTGGGCAGGACCGATGGAACGAATCGCCATTCTCATCGCCGAAGACCACGCGGTGGTCCGGGAAGGAACTCGCCAGATCCTCGAGCATGATCCGGCGTTCCTGATCGTGGCCGAGGCAGACGACGGCCCGTCCGTACTCGCGCTCGCGGCGGAGCTGCAGCCCGACCTCGTGCTCCTGGATCTCAACCTCCCCATCATCAACGGGATCGAGGTCACGAAGCAGCTACGCGCCTCACCCCAGCCACCGCGAGTCCTGATCCTCAGCGCCTACGACGACGAGGACTACGTGATGGCCGCCCTCTCCGCCGGAGCGAGCGGCTACCTCTTGAAGACGGCACATGCGAGCGAGGTGATCGCCGCGATCCACGCGGTTACCCGCGGCGAGGTCGTCCTCGACGCGAGCGTCGCCAGCATCGTGCTCGCCCGCGCCCGGCAGGAGCAACCGTTAGCCAGCATGCTGACCGAGCGTGAGCTGCAGGTCCTCCAGCTCGTGTCCAGGGGGTCCCGGACGAAGGAGATCGCGGCCGACCTGTCGGTGAGCACGCGGACCGTCGAGGCGCACATCACGAGCATCTTCAACAAGCTGGGCGTTTCGAGTCGCACGGAGGCGGTGCTCCGTGCGAGCTCCAAGGGCTGGATCACGCTCCACCGCGAGCAGCTGGCGTGACTTCCCACGAAGGCACCGGTCTGCACCTGGTCCGAGCCAACCGACTCGGACCCTGGCTCCGGCCCGCCGACCTCGCGAAGCACTGGCGGCCGCCGCTGCGTCGACCCGCGTTCTGGGCGGTGCAGGCGCTCGTGCTGGCGATCGCCGCCGGTCACATGATCCTCGAGCTGACCGCGCATCGCTTCGAGGGCGCATCTTTGCTGATCCCGACATCATTCTTCTTAGTACCCGTCGTCTATGCCGCGCTCAATTTCGGTGTGTCGGGCTCGGTGCCCACGGCGCTCTGGTGCGCGGCGCTGAGTGTCCCCAACATCGTCGCGCTGCATGACGGGCCCGACCGAGTCGGAGAGATCTGGCAGATCGCGACGGTCGTTGGACTCGCGCTGTTCGTGGGCGACCGGGTCGATCACGAGAAGCACGCCCGAATGGAGGCCGAGCATCGCGAACGAGATCGGCAAGCTTCCGAAGAGAAGTACCGTGGCGTCTTCGACCAGGTCGCGGAACCCATCCTCCTGCTGGACGGGTCCGGCATCGTGAGCGACGCCAACCGTGCCGCGCTAGGGCTGTTCGCGACCGATGCGGCGCCGCTCATTGGCAAGTCGGCGACGGAGCTGCTCGGGCCGGATCCGGCAGTCAAGAGCGCGAGCCTAGGCCCGCCGCACGTCCGCGCGATCCACGTGCCCGGCCGAGCCGATCCCGCCTGGATCGAGCCGGTCGTAATCCCGTTCGTCGACCCGGGAGGGGCGCGGCGCATCCAGCTCCTGCTCCGCGATGTCACCGAGCGCTATGTGCGGCAGCAGGAGCTGGAGGCTTACACGCGGCAGACGATCGCCGCACGGGAGGCGGAGCGAGGCCGCATCGCGCGCGAGCTCCACGATGGCCCGGTCCAGTCGCTGGTGGCGCTGTGGCGCAAGCTCGACACGCTGGGCTCGCTGCCCGGACCCAGGGACGTGCTCCTGCTCACTCAGGCGCAACGCGACGCGCAGGCGATCGCCGACGAGCTGCGGCGGTTCAGCCGTGACCTGCGCCCGTCGATCCTGGATGACCTGGGCTTGACAGCCGCACTCAAGGCGGAGACGAGCGGCTTCGCGCGCCGATCCGGACTGTCGGCAAGGTTTGCCACCTCGGGCAGGGAGCGGCGCCTCGGTGACGATTACGAGCTCATGTTCCTTCGGGTCACGCAGGAAGCACTGCGCAACGCCGAGCAGCATTCGTCAGCCCGCAGTGTCGTGGTACGCCTGCGCTACCAGCCCGACCGATCGTTGCTCCGCATCTCGGACGACGGGAAGGGCCTCCCCGAAAGGCAGACCACCGCTGGACTCGTCGCCGAGGGGAAGCTCGGCCTGATCGGAATGCAGGAGCGCGCTCGTTCGGCCGGTGCCACCTTCAGGATCAACTCACGGCCGGGCGCTGGCACGACGGTCGAGGTAGATGCGCCGATTTAATGCCATAACGACGGAGCGGCCACGATTGTCGACGCCTCCTGAAAGCTGAGCTTTCTCGCCCGGTCGAAATCGGAGCACCCTGACCAAACCGATTGGCACCCTCGGACGAGCGTGAGCTCGTGACGAGGGAGGTAGTAGTGCACCAGGTGGAGAACTGCTCCGAGGTCCATCCGCTCTTCCATCGCGAGGGGATGGCGAACGCGGCCATCGCCACGCGGCTGGCGATGAGCCACAATACCGTCGACCGGCTGCTCGCCCTGCGCGAGCCGCCCGGTACGTGCGGACGCCGGCACGCAGCCAGCTTGACCCGTCACGAAGCGCATCGCGGCGATGCTGGCCTCCGATCCGACGGTCCGGGCGACCGTCTTCCGCGAGTGCCCCTCCGCTCGGCCGGGTGCACGGGCGGGATTCCGATCCTCAAGGAGCACATCGCGAGGGTCCGGTGCGGTTACCTGGCGGCCCAGCGGCCGGTCCCGATGAGAACGTGACCGTCGACGCCGCGGGCGCCGCCGGGACGGCGGCGACGTTCGCCCGCGCAGGCCACGGCCCCCAGGTCGCGAGCTCGAGCGCGAAGCCAGCCGACGTGGCCGCAGCGGGATCCGCGGGCGCTACCGGTGCCTTGGCTCGGGCCGGGCACGTCCACGCGCATGGCACGGGCTTCTTGCCTGACGCCCACCACCCGCAGGTCCACGCCCTCGGCTCGCACACGGGCACCGCCGACGACATCGGCGCCTGGGCGAAGGGATCGGCGGGTGGCGGGGCGGCAGGCGTGAAGGTCTGGGTGGGCACGACCGACCCTGGCGGGTCGGCTGCCGAGGGCGACGTCTGGGTCAAGAAGTAGGCCTGAGGAGGTAGACGATGCCGACCGCGGGCTTCACAGCCGAACCCACCTACGGCTCCGAGTGGTGGGGCTCGGGCGTCGAGAACCAGCACTGCTCCGCCGTCACGATGCCCGAGGCCGGGCGGATCACGAGGATCGGCGTCTGGCTCCGGGGCAAGGACGCCCCGTGCTCGTTCCGTGGTGTCGTCTGGAGCAGCACCCGCAACAGCGTGCTCGGCTAGACGGCGCTCCAGACGGCGTCAGGCGCCGCGCTGGCGGTCGGCGCCTCGCAGAAGAAGGAGGCGGCGGTCATCACGCCGTTCGACGTGGCGGCGGGCACGATCTACGTCGGCTTCACCCGCAACCCGACCGGCGCGATGCAGTTCGGGTTCGACAACACCGGCTCCCACTACGACCACGACAACAACTCATCGAACCCTTCGGGGATGAGCGGTGAGTCGTCGCATTCGAGCCGCCGCATGGGCGTCTACGTCGTGTACGAGGTCGGCTCGGAGACGTACGTCCGCCGCTCCGGTGGGTGGGTCAAGGCGGATGCCGTCCAGGTCCGCCGCTCGGGCGCGTGGGCGGACGTGGGCCCCGACGTCTACGTCCGGCGTGGCGGAGTATGGGTGAAGGCGTAGGTCTACTCTGGCTCCGACCCACGGTCCGTCAGCATGTCTCGCAAGGCGAACACGAGCGTACCGTACGTGTAGTGGGGACCGACGACGAGGTCGTCCTCGCCGCACAGGACACGCGCGGACAGCGACGAGAAGTCCTCGGCAGGGTCGATAAGCCGGAACTCCCCCGCCACAACCCGTGCAGTCTTGTCCACCTCGCTAGCTATTCGGTTCAGGTCGCGCATCACCTCGACACCTCGTGGCTCCGTGCCTCGACGGGGATCTGCGCGGTACAAGAAAAGGTCTCGCATGTCGGCAACATGCCGGGCCGCGACGGAGTCGACACTCTCCAGATCGGCGATCCACGCGTCGTCATCCACCTCGGCCATTGATGCCGCGACCGCTACACCTCGGGCGCTGACGTACTCGATCGCCGTGGCACGCTAGGTCGCCTGCCAGGGCCTCGGAGGAAGTGGCAGGGGTGGTGGCGGCCAGTCCGGGTTGTCGCGCAAGGGCGCTCGGACCTTCGGCCGGCTGGCCGGTGCAGACGCAGTCGCGAGATCACTCACCAACTCGCTGCGCGTTCCGCCCAGGACTCGCTGGAGCGTGCCGTCCGCGCTTTGCCAGCGGTAGGCCGCGATCCCCGCCATGGCCGTGGTGTGGTCCGGATAGATCACCTCGAAGGGCAGCACGAGTAGCCGGCTGTCGTCGGCTGTGTACTCGGTCAGGTGGCTGTATGCGTCGAGGGGGTCGTCCGCGAGCGGTAGAGCGACCACCGTGCTGCCTATCTCAACGCCGATCGCGATGGGCGGAAAGTCATCGAAGTCCGGGGCCTCGGCCCGCACCAGGAGACCTGCCGTGGTCGGCGAAGCCTTGCCGCTGAACTCGCCGTAGGTGAAGAAGTAGGCAGGGCTGAGGTGGCTCGCGTTGCCCGAAAGCAGAGCTAGGCGGGCCTGCCTCCCCGACACGCTGAAGACGAACGCGTAGCCAAGCCGCCGGAACAGGAGCAGGAAGGCCCACGACAGATACGCGAGCTTCAGGTGCTCTTCGCTCGGTACCCGGAAGCTGAGGAAGAGCGGCTCGCCTGGTTTCCGCGCATCCCCGAAGCGCTTCTCGGCTTCGGCATTGCGGCGGATCGGCTCCGCCTGTATCCGTCTGTCCTCATCCGTCGTTCCTGAGAAGACGGCATCCATATACAGGCGCGGTCCAGTCCGGTGGCGGAGCGCGATCTTCTGCGAGACGGACCCCGATGCCCTCTCCTCCTGGATGGACCCGATGTAGTGGTCGGCGGCCGCCTCATACGCAGTCCCGAGAAAGCTATTGCATGTCTTGCAGAGAAAGGTCTGCCCGCTGCCTCCGACCTCTTTGCTGGGCGCGTGTGCAAGCGTGGCACAGGACTCCGGAAGGATCCGCAGGCACAGCGGGCACAGGAAGCCATCGGAGACGATCCCCGCCATGACCGCCGCCCTGCGCCGGACAGACCCGATCGCTGCCGCACTGGCGTTCGCGATCCGCGAGGCCGTCCGCCTCGAGGCGGAGCGCGAACGCTTGGCTGTAGCGCCCGACAGCGCGAAGGTGATGGCCATGAAGCGCAAGCCAGAGTCCAAGGTCGCATGACCGTCCGCGCCCTCCCCCGCTCGCTCGAGGACCTCCGCGGACGCCGTGCGGCGCGCTGGATCCGCGAGTCGACGGCAGGGCAAGCGGACAACTTCGGGCCCGATGCCCAGCTCGAACAGCAGTCTCGGGCGATCGAGCGCTGGGGCCTCGTCGACACCGGCGGCGCATGGCAGGTCGCCCACTCGGGGCGGACGATCGCGGCGACCGGCCAGTGGGCCGAGATGCTCGCCGGTGCCGGCGAGGACTGGGAGGTCCTGGTCGTCGGCTACGTCAGCCGTTTCGCCCGGGATCTGCGCACCGCGGTCAACGCCCGTCACGACCTCCACGCCCGAGGCGCGGTGATCCTGTTCGCCGACGAGCGGGTCCTCTCCTCCGACGAGGACGAGTGGGAGCGCTGGGCGCGAGAGGCGGTCGAGGCCGAGGCGTACAGCCGCAGGCTCGCGAAGCGAATCCGGGAGGGCTACGCCGCCAAGCGCCGGCGCCTCGGCGTCCCGGGCGGCAACAAGGCGCCGTTCGGGACGATCAGGAATGGCCGAACGATCACCGTCGACGAGACCTCGTTCGCCGTCGTCCGCCGCGTCTACGAGCTCGCGTCGGCCGGCATGACCGACCGCGAGGTCGGCGCAGCGACGGGGCTCGCCCTCAAGCACGTCGCGGAGATCCTGACCAACCCCTTCTACGTCGGTCGCCTGTGGTCAGGCGAGCCGTCCGCCCTGGGGGCGCTCATCGACCCCGGCACGTGGGAGCACGTCCAATCGCTGCGGGCGCGGTACAGCCGGAGGCACCGCGGCGGGGTCAACCGGCGCCAGTACGGTTTGGGCGGGTTGCTGGCCTGCGCCGCCTGCGGACGCCGGCTCATCGGGCACGTCGGGCGGTACCGGCACATGGATGCCTGCGCGGCGTTCACGGCGGCTGCCCCGCGCCGCGTCCAGCGCGACGGCGAGACGATCGACCCGAGGGTGCGAGGCGAGTCGTACAAGGTCGACGTGTACGAGGCAGCGATCGGACGAGCCCTCGAGCACGTGGCGGTGTCGTCCACACTCACGGCCAGCACCGTGTCCATCGCCAGGCGACCAGATCCCGACGGGGGCGACGGGCTGGCCCGGGCGCGGATCAAGCGGGAGCGCGAGCAGGCAGCGCTGCGGTTCGCGAAGGACCGCGACCTCGGGAAGCTCGAGGCGACGATGGCCAGGCTCGACGCCGAAGCCGAGGCTGCCGTCGTCCGACCGTCACGGATCCCGACGGCCGCCGAGGCACGCGCCTACCTGGAGTCGCTACCGGACCTGTGGGCGAAGACCTCGGACGCGGGCCGAAAGGCGATCGCAGAGGCCGTGTTCGAGCGGATCGATGTCCTGGGGGTGACCGACTACACGCTCACGGTGAC
>JBPPMZ010000161.1:0-12721 GCA_051306295.1 Candidatus Limnocylindrales bacterium | reverse complement strand
GTGTCGCCGCCCGGCGCGCTCGTGGGCGCCGCTGCCGAGCACGCGACGGCTGTCGTGACCGCGGCCCTCGAGACGCTCGAGCTCCTCGCCGACCTCGGCTGGCGGGCGGTCGTCGGTGACGGGCCCCCGGCCGGCGGTGGCACGGGCGGGTCGGGCTCGTGGCGGGCCATGGGCGGGGATGCCGTGGCCGAGCGGACGGAACCGTTCGATCCGCTGGGCGCCCTCGGCTGATCGGTCCGGGCCGAGTCGCGCGCTCAGCCGCCGGACACGGCCGGGATGACGTGGACCGTGTCATCCGGCCCGACCGCCGTCCCGAGGTCCGCCGGGACGCCCGCGACGAATACGTTGATGTGCGGCCGTAGCCGCGGCCCCTCCTCGATCAGCCGATCGCGCAGGCCCGGGACGCGGGCATCGAGGGTCGCGATCACCGTGCCGACGTCACCCGCCGCGACCTCATGCCGTCGCTCGGCGCCCGGGAAGAGCGCGAGCAGTGAGCGGGGCAGCAGGACGATCGCCATGGGACGCGACGGCCGTCAGTCGATGACGACGGCTTCGACCGACCAGATCTCGGGCAGGTTGGCGGTGATGAGACGCCACGAGACGCCCTCGTCGCTGCTGTGCCAGAGCTGGCCGGTCTTGGTCCCGAACGTGATGCCGACGGGGTCCAGCGTGTCGCGGGCCATCGCCTCGCGCAGGACGCTCAGGTAGGCCGCCTCCTGCGGAAGGCCGTCGCCGCCGCGGTGCCAGGTATCGCCCCGGTCATGGGTCCGCCACACCGCCGCCGACCCACCCGGGACATAGCGCCCTTGGTCGTCGCCATTGAGCGGGATGATCCAGAACGTCGCCGGGTCGCGCGGGTGGGCGACGAGCGGGAAACCGAACTGGCTGGGCAGGCCGTTGTGGGTGACCTCGGTCCACGACGAGCCGCCGTCCATCGAGCGATACATGCCGCAGTGGTTCTGCTGGTAGAGCGTCTCCGGCTCGCCCGCCGCGGCCGCGAACTTGTGGACACACTGACCGGTGACCGGGTGCGGATCCGGGAAGAAGTCGGCGCGCACGCCCTGGTTGCGGGGCTCCCAGGTCGTTCCCCCATCCCGGGTCTCGAACACGCCGACCGCGGAGATGCCGACCCAGGTGCGCGCCGGATCAGACGGGTGGGGCACGATGGTGTGCAGGATCAGGCCACCGGCGCCAGGGCCCCACGTCGGTCGCGTCTCGTGCGCGCTCAGACCTTCGACATGCGACCAGGTCGCCCCTGCGTCGTCGCTCCGGAACAGGCCGGCCGGTTCGACGCCGGCCAGGATGCCGCCATCGGGTGTGGTGGCCAGGCTCCACACGGTCTTGATCGGCTCGCCCAGGCCGTTCTCACCCGCGGCCGCCCGTTCCTCGTAAGCGAGGCCGGCGCTCGAATGCGTCCACGTGACGCCCAGATCCTCGCTCCGCCAGACCGCCGGTCCATACCACGGCGATCCGCCGCCGGCCAGGATGGCACCGGTCCCAGGCTCGACGATGAGGTCGTGGATCGGCCAGCCCTCACAGGTCGGACCGCGAACGGTCCAGTCAAGACGGTCCGCGTCGCTCTCCAGGAAGAAGGCACCCTTGGGCGTACCGATGAGCAGGAGCACTCGGGTCATGGTGGGTCGTCCTCCGATGGCGTGGCGCCTAGGATACGGCCGCGTCGCCGCTCAGCCGCCGGCCTTGAAGGGGTAGACGACCCAACGGTCCGTCTCGACGGCATGGACGTCCGGCGCGCCGTTCACCACGGACCGGGCCGGTTTGTAGTGCAGGACCGCGGTCGTCGGGTCACCGCCCGCCTGGCGGACCCGCTCGCTGACGGCGGCGATGGTCGTGCCGCTGTCCCAGACCTCGTCGACGATGAGCACGCGCTTGCCGCGCAGCAGGGGATCGGCCGGGAACTGGAAGAACGTCGGGTGCGGACCGGGCTGGCCGGCATCGTCGTAGTACTCGACGGCGGCGACCAGGATGTCCCGCAGCTTCAATCGATAGGCGAGCATGCCCGCCGGGACCATGCCGCCGCGGGTGATCGCCAGCAACACATCGAAGGGCTGCCCGGCCAGTCGTTCGGCCAGCACGCCGACCAGCCGATCGAGCTCGTCCCAGGTGACGATGTCCTTGTCCGGGGTCACGCGGCCAAGGATAGCTTCGCGTCAGGCCGGCGCGACGGCGCCCGCTGTCGAGGCGATCGGCAAGCGCACGGTGAAGCGCGCCCCACCGCTCGGGCCGTTGGCCGCCTCGATCCGACCGCCGTGCCGATCCACGATCCAGGCGGCGATGGCCAGCCCCAGTCCCGTGCCGCCACCGGGCGCACCCGCCGCTCGATAGAACCGGTCGAAGACACGCGGCTGGTCGTCCTGCGCGATGCCCGGTCCGTCGTCGTCGACCACGAGCGTGGCGGAAGGCCCGTCCACCCGGACCGTTGCCGACACGTGGCCACCATCGGGGGCGTGCCGGATGGCGTTGTCGACCAGGATCATGACGAGCTGGCGGAGCCGGGCCGGGTCGCCCTGGATCTCGGCCGGTTCGGGGTCCACCGTCACGAGGCCGGTGACCCGATCGCCCACGGTGTCGCGCGCCGTGAGCATGAGGATCTGCACGCCCGACCCACCGGCCCGCAGGCGGCGAGCGACCTCCAGGCCGCTGAAATCGGGCAGGCCGATGTCCAGCACGACGCACTCGATGCCCGGGGCGTCCTCGGCGATCTCCAGGCCGGACCGACCGTCGGTCGCGACCTCGACCACGTGGCGATCCTCCTCGAGCAGCCGCTTGAGCAGCCGCGAGAGGCGCGGATCGTCCTCGATGACCAGCAGATGCATGACCGTCAGCCTACCCTGTGCGCGGGGCGCCGCATGGCCTGGGTGGGCGCCCGATCATGCCTATTGCAGGCTGGCCGCCTGAGACAGCTCTGAGATTTCGGGACGCGACCGTTTAGCATCGACCGATGACATCCGAAGCCCATCGGCGTCGGCCCCGTCGCGTGCCGGGCGGCCTGCCGCTGCTGCCCTGGCGACGACTCGTCAACCCGTTCCGACCCGTGGAGGTCCTGTCGGCCGATCACGTGGAGGCCATCCACTGGGCGTCGTTGCGGATCCTGGCCGAGATCGGGCTGGAGGTCATGGGCGACCGGGCGCTGGATGCCTTGGCCGGGGCTGGCGCGCGCGTGGACCGACTGACCCGCAACGTGCGCCTTGATCCCGAGCAGGTGGAGGCCCTGGTCGCCCTTGCCCCGTCCGAGTTCACGCTCCACGCCCGGAATCCCGAGCGGGACCTCGTCTTCGGCGGGGCGCATCTCGTGTTCGGGGCGGTCGGCGGGCCGGCCTTCGTCAGCGATCTGGACCGCGGCCGTCGGGCCGGCAACGTGGCCGACTTCACCGACTACGTCCGACTCATCGGGGCGCTCGACGTCATCCACCAGGAGGGCGGCGGACCGCTGGAGCCGACGGACCTGCCGGTCGAGACCCGCCATCTCGACATGTACCGGATCTTCGCCACGGAACTCGACAAGACCTGGCAGTGCCTGGGTTTCGGGGCGATGGTGGTCGATGACGCGCTCGACGTCCTCCAGATCGTCCGTGGGGTGGACCGCGACACCCTCGTCCACGAGCCGTCGGCGATGACCGTCATCAACACGAACTCCCCGTTGCGCCTGGACGGCCCGATGGGCGACGGCCTGATGGAGATGGCGCTCTACGGCCAGCCCGTCGTGGCGACGCCGTTCACCCTGGCCGGGGCGATGAGCCCGGTCTCGCTGGCAGGCGCGATCGCGCAGCAGAACGCCGAGGCCCTGTTCCTCGTGGCCCTCGCCCAGATCGTCCGACCCGGGGCGCCGATGGTCTATGGCGCGTTCACGTCCAACGTCGACATGCGGACCGGGTCGCCGGCCTTCGGCACGCCAGAATCGGTGAAGTCGCAGTTCGCCAGCGGACAGCTGGCCAGGCGCTACGGGCTGCCCTGGCGGTCATCCAATGCCACGGCCTCGTCCGTGGTGGACGCGCAGGCCGCGTACGAGGCCGAGATGGCGGTGTGGGGCGCCATCATGGGCGGCGTGAACCTGCTGTACCAGGGCGCCGGTTGGCTGGAGGGCGGGCTGACCGCGTCGTTCGAGAAGCTCATCCTGGATGTCGAGATCCTGCAGATGATGTCGGAGGTGCTCCAACCCTTGGTCGTTGACGAGGCGACACTGGGCTTCGAGGCCATCCGTGATGTCGGCCCGGGTGGCCACTTCTTCGGTTCGGCGCACACCCTGGAGCGCTACGAGACGGCCTTCTATCGGCCGCTCCTATCCGACTGGCGCAACTTTGAGACGTGGCAGGCGGACGGGGCGCGGACCGCCACGGAACGAGCCAACACGATCTGGAAGCAGCTCCTCGCGGAGGCCGTCCCGCCGGCCCTGGACCCAGCCATCGCCGAGGCCCTTGATGCGTTGGTCGCCCGGCGCAAGGGCGAGATCACGGGGCGCGGGGCGTGAGCGAGACCCCCTTCGACGCCTCGGAGGCGCGCGCGCAGGCCCTGGATGCCGCGGACCCGCTGGCCGGCTACCGCGAGCGGTTCCTGCTCCCGGTCACGCCCGACGGCGAGCCCAAGGTGTACCTCGCGGGCCAGTCGCTGGGCGCCCAACCGATCAAGGCTCGCGCCGCCGTCGAGCGCGAACTCGACGCCTGGGCGCGCCTCGGCGTCGATGGCTGGTTCGAGCGCGAGCGGCCGTGGGTGGCTGCGGATGCCATGGCCCGCGAGGCCACCGCGCGCGTCGTCGGCGCGCGGCCGTCCGAGGTGGCGACGCTCAACACGCTGACCGTCAACCTGCACCTGCTGATGGCCTCGTTCTTCCGACCCGCTGGCGCACGGACCGCGATCCTCATCGACGCGCCGACGTTCCCGTCGGACCGCTACGCCGTGGGGAGCCAGCTCCGCCACCACGGCCTGGATCCGGAGCGGGACCTGATCGTCGTCCGTCCGCGGGCCGGTGAGGCGTGCCTGCGGGTCGAAGACCTGGAGGGCGCGATCCACGACCACCGCGACCGCCTGGCCCTGGCCCTGTTGGCCGGTGTGAACTACGCGACCGGCCAGCTCCAGCCGATCGAGCGCCTGACGGCCGCCGTCCACGAGGCGGGGGCGATCGCGCTCTGGGACCTGGCCCACGTGGCGGGCAACGTGCCGGTCGCGCTCCACGACGCGGACGTGGATGCCGCCGCCTGGTGCACGTACAAGTACCTGAACAGTGGGCCCGGGGCACTCGGACAGATCTTCGTCCACGAGCGACACACGACGGCCGCGGGACCGGGCGGGCGTCGCCTCCACGGCTGGTGGGGGAACGCCGACGAAACGCGCTTCCTCATGTCTGAGAGTTTCGACCCCGAGTCGGGCGCCGGGACGTGGCGCGTCTCCACGCCGCCGATCCTTTCGCTCGCGCCGATCGCCGCCTCGCTGGCCATCTTCGACGAGGTCGGCATGGCGGCGCTGCGCGAGAAGTCGGTGGCGCTGACGACGTATCTCGAGGGCCTGCTGGACGTGCTCGTCCCCGATGCCCAGGTCCTCACGCCAAGAGACCCCGACCAGCGTGGCGCCCAGTTGTCCGTCCGCGTCCCGGATGCGCAACGCCGCCTTGCCGACCTGGAGGCCCACGACATCGTGGCCGACTTCCGCGAGCCTGACATCATCCGGTTCGGGATGGTCCCGCTGTACGTCACCTTCCACGACGCGTGGCGCGCGGCGACGACCCTCGCCGCCACCCTGTCGGAGGCTGATTCCCCGGGCTCGTGATACAACCGGTTCCCGACGCACAGGAGACCTGCGAACCATGACCGGCACGGGCAGCACCATCGATCGACTCGACCGCCGCATCACCGCGGCGATGGCCGCGCACGGGGTCACCGCCCTGCGCATCGCTCTTGGGATCGTGTTCCTGTGGTTCGGGGCGTTGAAGCTCGTGCCCGGCCTCAGTCCGGCGGAGGATCTCGCCGGGCGGACGATCGAGGCCCTCACGTTCGGCGTCGTCCCGAGCGAGGTCGCACTGCCGGTTCTCGCGCTCTGGGAGGTCGCGATCGGGCTCGGGCTGCTCATCGGCCGCTGGATGCGCGCCATCCTGCTGCTGCTCTTCGTCCAGATGCTGGGCACCGTCACGCCGCTCGTCCTGTTCCCGGGCGAGACGTGGATCCGCTTCCCGATCGCCCCGACCCTGGAGGGCCAGTACATCATCAAGAACGTGGTCCTGGTCACGGCCGCGATCGTGCTTGGCGCCACGGTCCGCGGCGGTGAACTCAGCCCGGAGCCGGTCGTCGCGACCCAGCCGACGACCTTCCGCGGGGAGCCGGCCCCCCGGGGTTGATTTCCTGGCGGCGCTGGCCGCCGAGCACGACGGAGGCTAGATCGACATGGCGACGGGGACCGGCACCAAGGAAGATCCGTGGCAGCTCAGCACGCCGCCCGGCACGAGCGCGTACCAGATGTGGCGCGATGACGCGGCTGACCCGCCGGTCATCGTCTGCCAGGTCGGCGGCACGCAACTCAAGTACGACGCCCGCGCGATCGATGAGTTGCACACCTGGCTCAAGGAGCAGGGCGCCTGGGTGCCACTGGGCGGGGCTGACGAGCAGAAGCCCGCGCCGGAGGGTTCGGTGGAGGCGTGGGGCCGGTCGGACGACAACCCGCGCGGCGGTTGGTACGGCCTCAAGAAGGGCCTGCGCGGCCGGTTCGGCGTCTACATGCCGCCGCTCATGGAGGCGCTCGGCCTCGCCGAAGTGACGCACGACGCCAAGAACAACAAGATGCGCGCGCTCTGAGCCGCTGGGAAAGAGTCAGTCGGGGTCGAACGCGTCGTCAGCCAGGACCGGCAGCCAGAAGCCGAACTCGGCGCCAGTGGCGTCCCGCCGGTCGGTCGCCCAGAGGCGCCCGCCCATGGCCGTGATGAGCTCCCGACAGACGAACAGGCCGATCCCGGCGCCTGAGGTCTGGCGGATGGCCTCCGGGGCGCGATAGAAGAGATCGAATAGCTGGTCGGGGACCTGATCGCGCAGGCCGGGCCCCTCATCCAGGACGCGCACGGCGACGCCGTCGGCTTCTGCGGCCGCGGCGGTGTGGATCGTGGAGCCGGCCGGGCTGTACTTGGCTGCGTTGCTGAGCAGATTTCGCACCACCTGCTCCACGTAGAGGTCCTCGCCGGCGACCAACGGCAGTCCCGGCGGCACGTCCGTCGTGAACTGGTGGCCCGGCCAGCGTGCGGACTCGCCTTCGATGGATCGCACGACGATGTGGCCCACCAGGATCGGGTCCGCGGCGACGTGCAATCGGCCGCCTTCGGCCCGGCTCAGGACGAGGAGGTCCTCGGTCAGGCGACGCAGGCGCTCGGCCTCCGCCTCGATGTCATCGAGCGCCTGGTCGTAGGCATCGGGGTCCATCGATGCCGCCCGCTGGCGGAGGACGCGGCTCATACCATAGATGGTCGTGATCGGGGTTCGCAGCTCGTGGCTGACGATGCCGATGAAGGCATCCCGGACCTCGCGGGCGCGCGCCTCGTCCGCGTAGCGCGCCGCGAGGTCGATGGGGCCGGCCAGCGCTTGCCCGACCGTCGTGAGCAGCCGCTCGTCCTCGGCGAAAAAGGCGTTGGGCTCGACGGAGTCCACCTCCAGCAGTCCTACCGCGACGCCGCGGCGCTCGATGGGCACGGCCAGCCAGGAACGCATCTCCGTGGCGGCCCGTGGCCCAGCGGCATGCGGCCCACCGGCGAGCAGATCGTCGATGCGGACGGCGGCGCGCTCCACGATGACCTGCCAGCTGCGCGACGGCCCACGAGCCAGACGCTGGCCGAGCGCCTCCGCCTCGAACGGACCGACGGCCGCCCGGATGACGAGGTCCTCGCCGTCGAGCAGGGCGATGGAGCCGCCGGTGAACGAGACGACGCCGCTCAGGCGGCCCAGCGTGGAGCGCAGGATCGCGTCCAGATCCCGTTCGCCAGCCGCGGCCGTGGTGATCTCCAGGACGAGGGCTGCGGCGGCGAGGGTCCGGTTGGTCGCGGGCTCCGGGCGTGGCGGTGCAGCGGGCCGGCGCTCGGTAGCGGTCATCGCGCCCATCGTAGACCTGGAGCGCGCCCTGGGTCCGAGCGCTGATTCCCACGCACGGTTTCGGGCCCAGACTGACTCGGCGCGGCCGTCTCGGCCACGAACGCTGATTCCCACGCACGGTCCGGCGCCCAGGGCCTGCCGCGATGTGAGACTTGAGCCGAAAACCGTGACTCCCATGCACGGTCCGGCGTTCGTGGGGCCGCGGCGCCGTGGACGACTCCATCAGGCGGATCGGCGCCTCGGGTTGACCCGGCGTCGGCTCGTGCCGCCGCTGTCGTCGTCGGCCATGGCGGCGGCCGTCGGTTCCGGCGCGGGCGGCACGATCGGCAGGTCGGTCTGGGCCACCAGCCCGGACCGGATGATGCGCTGGAGTTCAGCATCGATCAGTGGGTCGGTCTCGATCGGCTGGTACCGCGCGAGTCGACGGTCCACCTCGTCGGACGCGCGCTGGTAGGTGTCCCTGGCGCCGGCCTTGGTCCAGTTCTCACGGTTGTCGCGCATCACCACCGGGGAGGGGAGGTAGAGCTCGGTCGGCCAGTGAGCCATCGTGTGCTCGGCCATGATCAGGTGCTGGTCGGCCATCAGCTGGTCGATGAGCGGCCCGACCGGCAGGTCGTCCTTTGGCTCGATGTCCCGAACGAAGCGCAGCGCCTGGCCGCACATCTCGTCGTCGAACACGAGCTTGGGCAGGTTGAACACGAGCAGGAAGTCGAGCATCCCGGGGCCGCTCACCGAATTCACGCCGGCCAGCGCCGCGATCAGCGCACTGCCGAACGTCTCAGCCCCCGCCTGGGCGTCCAGGATCGGCCCGTCGGACAGGGCCATGTACGACTGGCAGGGCAGGCCCAGCGACTTGGCCACGGCCACGTACGCGGCATCCAGGGCCAGCGCCTCCACGGCCGACATCGGCGACGAGGCGACCTTCATGTGGAACGTGGCCGGTGCCCCGCCGAACAGGACCGGCGCCCCCGGCCGGATGACCTGGGCCATGGTGATCCCGGCCAGCACGTCCACCGTGTGGAAGACCGTCGCCCCGACCGTCGTCACCGGCGCGATCAAGCCCATGAGCGTGACCGGCACGATCTCGACCGGGATGCCGGCTTCGACGCAATCGATGAGGTTCTGGCACGAGTCCTCGCTGTACCGGAAGTTGCCGGTCGCGGTGATCGTGAAGATGGACATCGGCCGGGCGATGAGGTCCGCCCGGTCCGCCCGGAAGAGCTGCATCATCTCGACCATGCGCTCCGTGCCGTGCTCCGTGAACGCGCCGGATACGACCGGCTTCCGCGAGTTCATCAGGGTCAGGTACAGGCGCCACGCATCGGAAACCTGGGCCTCGATGTCGGCGTTGGTCGAGAACGCCGTGGCGAGATACGCGATGTTGTGGAGCCCGTCGGCGAGCCGGACGTAGTCGACGAAGTCGGTCGAATCGGCCAGGCGGACATCGCCGGTCCGGTGATCCAGCCACTTCAGGCCGGATGAGCCCGGCACGAAGTGGACGCGGTCGCCGCCCAGGTCGGCATGCGGGTTCCCATCGCGATCGAACAGCACGAACGATGACGGGGCGCTGGCGATCGCGCGCTCCACGACGTCCCGCGGGAACAGGATGCGATCGCCGCCGGCGTTCGTCGGCAGGCCGGCGTCCCGGAGTCGACGGCGCATCTCCGCGCCGCGGATCTCCATGCCGGTCTCGGCCAGGACGCGCTTGGCCTCGTCGACGATCTGGCCGATCAGGTCGTCACTGAGCATGTGCAGGGTGGGTCGCATCAGGCGCGAACGCTACCGCACCGGGCGACGCACCACCGGGCGCGCCGCATCGCACGGGACAGCCGAACGCGAACGGCGCGACAATGCCGCCATGCCGAACCCGCCGACCGGACCGAAGCGCGCCGCGGACCTGCTCGTCGACTGCCTCGTCGCAGAAGGCTGCGATGTCGTCTTCTCGGTGCCTGGCGAGGAGACGATGGACATCCTGGACGCGCTGTCGGAGCGTCCACAGGTCCGCCACATCACGACCCGCCACGAGCAGGGCGCGGCCTTCATGGCCGACGTCCACGGCCGACTGACCGGTCGTGCGGCGGTCGCCATGGCCACTCTGGGCCCGGGCGCCACGAACCTTCTGACCGGCGTCGCGGACGCCTACCTGGACCGCGCGCCCATGGTCGCGATCACCGGCCAGGCCAGCAGCGAGAAGCTTCACAAGGAAGCGCACCAGGTCGTGGACATCGTCCGGATGTTCGAGCCCGTCACCAAGTGGAACACGCGCGTCGAACGCGTGGGCGCGATCCCCGAGATCGTCCGAAAGGCGTTCCGGGTCGCGACCCTGGAGAAGCCTGGCCCCACCCACATCGAGCTGCCCGAGAACGTGGCGGCCATGGAGGTGCCAGGCGCCAGCGATACCGGCGCGCCGGCCCCCGCGCCCCTGACCCCAGGCCGGACCTACTTCCCCGAACCCACGGACGAGGCCATCGCCCACGCGGCCGGCCTGCTCGCGGCCGCCGACCGGCCGATCATCCTGGCCGGCAACGGGGTCCTGCGCCGCGGTGCATCCCCCGAGCTGCGCGCCATGGCCCGGGGGCTGCACGTCCCGGTCGCCGCCACGTTCATGGGCAAGGGCGCGATGGACGACCGGTCCCACCTGTCGCTGATGGCCGTTGGGCTCCAGGCACGCGACCACGTCCTATCCGGGTTCGATCGCTCCGACCTCGTCATCTGCGTCGGCTACGACCTCGTCGAGTACGCACCCTCATCGTGGAACCCGGATGGCCGCAAGCGGATCGTCCACATCGACACGCAGCCGGCGGAGATCGACGCCTCGTACCAGCCGGAGGTCGAGCTCGTCGGCGACATCGACGGCACGTTGCGCCGCCTCCTCGCTGCGGTCCTGCCGCACGGCATCGGCGGGCGCGACGCCGGCGAGCGCCACGAGAGCCGGGAGATCGTCGTCCACGCCGACCTGCGCAACGCGTTGCTCGCCGAGCTCTCCGAGCACGAAGCCAACGACCGCTGGCCGATCACTCCGCAGCGCGCCATCGCCGACCTGCGCCGGGCGCTCGACCCACACGACATCGTGGTCAGCGACGTCGGGGCGCACAAGGTCTGGGTCGCTCGGCTGTACCAGGCCTACGAGCCCAACACGGTCATCATCAGCAACGGCTTCGCGGCGATGGGCATCGCCATCCCTGGAGCGATCGCGGCGGCCCTCGTCCATCCCGATCGCAAGGTCGTGGCCCTGTGCGGTGACGGCGGCTTCCTCATGAACAGCCAGGAGCTGGAGACGGCCACCCGCGTCGGGGCGAACATCACGGTCGTCATCTGGCGGGACGACGGCTACGGCCTCATCGACTGGAAGCAGCGCAACGAGTTCGGTCGACCGTTCGGCGTCGAATTCGGGAATCCCGACTTCGTCGCCTATGCCCAGTCGTTCGGCATGGCAGCGTTCCGCCCGACCTCTGCGGCCGACCTCTATCCGACCCTCAAGCGCGCCCTCGACGTGGCCGGGCCGTCGCTCGTCGAGGTGCCCATCGACTACGCCGAGAATCTGCGCCTGACCGAGCACCTGGGCGCTCTCTCGCAGAACGCCTGATGCGAGCTCGCGCTGGGCTCCGAGCGGCGGCCATCGTCCTGGCCCTCCTGTCGACGACGACGGCCGGGCTGCTGGGTCCGACGCTCGCGCGTGCCGCGGCGACCCGGCCGGCCCCCGCGACGACCGTGCCAGGGGTGATACCGGCTTGGGACGGATCGGTGGATCTTTATCGGCGCGGCGTCTTCACGACCCAGAAGACGTGGCTGTGGTGCACGGCGGCGGGCGTCCAGATCGTCCGCAACATCGTCGACGGCGAGGCGGACCATCGCCGCGCCTCGCAGGAGCGCTATTTCGAGTGGATGCGCGAACGCAACCGCTACGACCTTCCCAGGTCGACCGGCGTCGATCCAGCCGGATGGACCGCGGGCCTGCGCCACTTCGTTGATGACCGCTACCGGCTGGTCGCGAGTCGCTCGTTCGACGCGGCCCTGCGCTCCGCTGTCACGAGCCTCCGCCGGACGGGTCTGCCCGTGGCCCTGGCCGTCGCGCACGGTGGCCACGGTTGGATCCTGACCGGGTTCTCGGCCACGGCCGACCCACTCACGACCACCGACTTCGAGGTGACGACCGTCCGAGTAGTAGGTCCGTTGTACGGGCTCCAGAGCCGCAACGGCTACGACATGCGCCCGAATACGGAGCTGTCCGTCCGCCGCCTCAAGGCGTTCCTGACGCCGTGGAAGTACGCGCCCAAGCCGATGGTCTGGGACGGCCGTTACGTCACGATCCAGCCGTCCGGGCCGGACAGGGAGCCAGCGTCCGTGCTGCTCGCGGCTCCGCTGGCAACCGCGCCCGTGATCGCCGTCATCCAGCGCCACCGCTGAGGTCGCGCCACCGCCAGGCCATGCCCACGGTCGCGGGACGGCCGGGTGCCAGAATCGGCGGGTCCTTGCCCGCGGCTGCGGCCAGGTTCACGAAGTCCGGGGGCGCGGTCTGCGGCTCGACGCAGATGCCCTCGACCGGCTCGTCATAGACGACCCAATGGTCCGCGGTCGAGGTCAGCTCGAGCTCCAGGACGCCCGGCCAGGTCACGCGCGGCGTGGACCGGATGCCCGTGAAGCAG
>JBPPMZ010000160.1:0-31057 GCA_051306295.1 Candidatus Limnocylindrales bacterium | reverse complement strand
GCCACGAATAGATCGACTGGTCGTCGTCACCGACGACCGCGAGGTTCCCGTGCTTCGCCGCGAGGAGCGCCAGGCCCAGATCCTCAAGGCCCTCAACCCCGAGCAGGCCCGGGCCGTCACGACCACGGAAGGCCCGCTCCTCATCCTGGCCGGCGCCGGTTCGGGCAAGACCCGGGTCCTGGCCCACCGGATCGCCTACCTCGTCGGGGTCAACGGCGTCCCGCCGTGGCGGATCCTGGCCGTCACCTTCACGAACAAGGCCGCTGCGGAGCTGCGCGAACGGATCATCAGCCTGGTCGGCGAAGGTGGTCGGGACGTCCAGGCCGGCACGTTCCACGCTCTCAACGCCAGGGTCCTGCGCCAGGACGGCGAGGCGATCGGGATCAGCCGCCGGTTCGTCATCTACGACACGGACGACCAGCAGGCGCTCATGAAGCAGATCCTGCGCGAGGAGGACCTGCCCCTCACCGGAGAGTTCCGGCCGAGCGCTGTCCTGGGCGCGATCAGCCGGGCCAAGAACGAGATGCTCGACCCGACCTTTCTCGCCGAGAATGCGGCGAACCACCGCGAGCGGCTCATCGCCCGTCTGGCGACCCGTTACCAGGAGCGCCTCCGGAAGTCGGCCGCCCTCGACTTTGACGACCTGCTCCTGGAAGCCGTGCGCCTCTTCGACGAGGCCCCGGAGGTGCTCGCCAAGTACCAGGAGCGCTGGCGCTACCTGCACGTGGACGAGTACCAGGACACCAACCGGGCCCAATACCTATGGGTCAAGGCCCTCGCTGCCAAGTACGGCAACCTCGCCGTCGTCGGAGACGACGACCAGTCGATCTACAGCTGGCGCGGCGCCGACCTGCGCAACATCCTCGACTTCGAGCGCGACTGGCCGACGGCGGCGGTCGTCAAGCTGGAGCGCAACTACCGGAGCACCCAGCTCATCCTGGACGCCGCCCATGCGGTCGTGTCGCGGAACACGGCGCGCAAGGACAAGCAGCTCTGGACGGAGATCGCGGGCGGCGCCAAGATCCAGCGCTTCGAGGCGTACAACGAGGAAGAAGAGGCGGAATGGATCGCTCGCCAGGTCGAGGGCCTGATGGGCGGTCGCGGCACGGCCCTGACCCGCCGTGCCGACGACGACGCGTCCGACACGACGTTCCGTGCCCGCGACATCGCGGTCATGTACCGGATGAACGCCCAGTCCCGGGCCATCGAGGAATCGTTCCTGCGCTACGGGATCCGCTACCAGCTCGTCGGCGGCACGCGCTTCTACAGCCGGCGCGAGGTCAAGGACGCCCTGGCCTACCTGCGCATCCTGCGCAGCGACACCGACTCCGTGAGCTTCGAGCGGATCATCAACGTCCCGGCCCGCGCCATCGGCGACAAGACCATCGAGGCGCTGCGCGCGGCCGCCGCCGCCATCGACCCCGCGACCGGCGAACCATCGACCACGTGGAGCGCCATCGAGCGCGCCGCGCGCGGCGAAGTCGACCACATCGCGTCCCGGACCCGCGGCGCCCTGGCCGAGTTCGCGGCGCTCGTCCGGCGTCTGCGCGCCCGGATCGGGGTGTTGCCGCTCCCCGAGCTTCTCGACGAGGTCCTGGAGGTGTCGGGCTACCGGGCGATGCTGGCCGATGGTTCGGAGGACGGCGAGGAGCGCTGGGCGAACCTGCTCGAGCTCCGCTCCGTGACCACCCGCTACGACGACCTGACGCCGGAGGACGCCCTGGATCGACTCCTTGAGGAGACGGCCCTCGTCGCCGACCAGGACTCGTACGAGGGCGACGCCGATGCGGTGACCCTCATCACCCTCCATGCGGCCAAGGGCCTGGAGTTCCCGGCCGTGTTCATCGGCGGCCTGGAGGAGGGGCTCTTTCCGCACAGCCGGGCGCTCGATGACGAACGCCAGCTGGAGGAGGAACGGCGCCTGGCCTATGTCGGGATCACCCGGGCCAAGCGGCGCCTGTTCCTGTCGCACGCCTGGCGACGGGCCACGTGGGGGATGGGCCAGGCCTCGGTCCCGTCCCGGTTCCTGCTCGAGATCCCGGCCGAACTGATGGTCGGGCCACGGCTCGGCGGTCTCGACGAAGGGGAGCGCGAACTCGACCTCGACCTCGTGTTCGGGACGCGGCGCACGAGCCGGTTCGGGACCCCGACCCGTGGCGGCAGCGGCCCCGCCTATCGACAGGGGAGCGGCCGGCCCGGTGCGCCGCCACCCGGTGAGCCGTTCCGGCCCAGCCGCGACCTGGCGGCGAAGCGCGAGGCGTACGAGGACGGGGCGCCATCCGGCTCCCTCGCGCCCGCGACGACCACTGCCGCGTCCCGGCCAGCCCGGCCCGCTCGGCCGATCATCCCGGGCGAGCGCCAGTTCCGCGATGGCGACCGCGTCCGTCACGGCCGTTGGGGCGACGGGATCGTCGTCACGTCCAAGCTGACCCGCACGGACGAGGAGATCACGGTGGTGTTCAAGGATGCGTCGGTCGGGCGCAAGACGATGCTCGCCAGCCTGGCCAACCTCGAGATCATCGGGTGAGGCGAGACCCCCGATGACCGTCCCGTTCGATCCAGCCACCGTGCACACGCTGGCCGACTTCGAGCCCCTAGCACGCACGGCCATGGACCCGGCCGCGTTCGACTACGTGGCAGGCGGCGCCTGGGACGAGATCACGCTCGCGGAGAACGAGGCCGCCTGGCGCCGGCGCCGCTTGCGACCCCGGGTGCTCACCGATGTCAGCCGGATCGACCCCTCGACCACGATGCTCGGCGCGACGACGGCCCTGCCGCTGGCCATCGCCCCGATGGCCGCCCACGGGTTGGCCCACCCCGATGCTGAAGTCGCCACGGCCCGGGCGGCCGCCGTCGCTCAGGTGCCGTTCACGTTGTCGACCATGTCCACGCGATCGATCGAAGAGGTCGCCGCTGCGGCCCCCGATGCGATCCGTTGGTTCCAGCTCTACACCCAGGCGGATCCGTCGCGCACCCAGGAACTCGTCGTGCGTGCGGAGGCCGCGGGCTATGGTGCCATCGTCGTGACCGTGGACCTTCCGAGACTCGGCTATCGAGACCGCGACCGACGGAACGGGTTCGACCTCGCCGGACCGCACGCGAACTTCGTCGAGGTGACCGGCGGCGCGACCCACGCCGGCCGCGTCCATGCCAGCGGGTTCGACCGACTCGAGACGGGCGGCGATGCGGCGCTGGCCTGGCACGACGTCGCCACGATCCGCTCGTGGACCGGGCTGCCCGTCGTGCTGAAGGGCATCCTCACGGCGGAGGACGCGCACCTCGCGGTCGAGCACGGGGCCGACGCGATCGTGGTGAGCAACCACGGTGGCCGCCAACTCGATCGCGTCCCGGCGGGCATCGACGCCCTCGAGGAGGTCCTGGGCACCGTCGCCGGTCGGACCGAGGTGTGGGTCGACGGTGGCGTCCGGCGCGGCCTCGACATCGCCATCGCGGTCGCGCTCGGCGCTCGCGGCGTGCTGCTCGGACGGCCCGCGATGTGGGCACTCGCGGCGGCCGGCCAGGCCGGTGTCGAACGGGCGTTGGCGATCGTCCGCGAGGAGTTCGAGATCGCGCTCACGCTGCTCGGCGCCGCCTCGCCGGCGGACCTCCGGCCGGCCCACGTCGCTTGAAACGAGACCGCAACCGCCACCTGACCGTCACCCGCTCGTCGCCGACAGGTGGGGTCGCGGCATGGCAGGGTGAAGGCCGATCGAGACGCGGCCACCAAAGGTCGGGACATCGTCCGATCGCTTCCCTTGACCACCCTTGAGGTATCTCACCATGTATGACCGCGCCCAGGCGCTCGATCTGATCGAACGCGCTATCGACACCGATCCCTACTGTCCCGCCTGCGAAGCACCGACGGAGATCGTCGACCAGGACGGCGTTCTCATCCTGCGCTGTACGGCCGCGGCGGCTCCGCAGGGGGTCCTCGCGCGCATCGGTGCGGCGCTCCTGCCGCACCTCCAGCGTGAAGTCGTCGACCTCTCGGACGGCATCGCCGCCTGACCACGACAGCCGCGGAGCAAGCGCGGCGGCCCCACGTTCGGTACCCTCCGGACGATGACCATCGCGCTGCCCCCGGTCGATCCGGCGCTCGTCGCAGACGCCGCCGCGCTGGACGCTGACGCCGCCGCGGCCCGCCACGCCTCGCTCGTCGAGCAGGTGGACCGGGCCAACCGGCTGTATCACGTCGAGGATGCCCCGGAGCTGTCCGACGCCGAGTATGACCAGCTGTTCCGACAGCTCGTCGCGCTCGAGACGGCGCATCCGGACCTCATCACCGCGGCCTCGCCGACGCAACAGGTCGGCGGGACGCCGGCCGGCGAGGTGTTCACCGAGGTCCGCCACCGGCGGCCCATGCTCAGCCTCTCGAACGCGTTCAGCCATGACGAGCTGCGTGCCTTCGATGCCCGCGTCCGCCGGGCTCTGGGCCTGCCGGCCGCGCCGGAACCCGCCCCGGACCTGCGCTACGTCGCCGAACTGAAGATCGATGGCCTGGCCATCACCCTGCGCTACGAACGTGGCCGCTTCGTCCAGGGCGCGACCCGGGGAGACGGCACGACCGGCGAGGACGTGACCGCCAACCTGCGGACCATCGGAGCCATTCCCGAGCGCCTGGCGGAGCCCGCCACGGCGGACGTCCGCGGCGAGGTGTTCATGCCCAAGGCCGAGTTCGCGCGGATCAACGCCGAGCGCGAGGAGGCCGGCTTGGCCCTCTATGCCAACGCGCGCAACTCCGGCGCGGGCTCGCTCCGCCAGAAGGACCCGGCGGTCACCGCGGCCCGCCTGCTCTCGAGCTGGACCTACCAGCTGGTCGAAGACGGTGAGTCGAGCGTGGCGTCGCAGTCGGCGGCGTTGGATCGCCTCGGCGCGCTGGGCTTGCCGGTCAACCCCGATCGCGAGCTCGGCCTCGACATCGAGGGCGTCATCGCCTTCACCGAGCGTTGGCGCGATGCCCGTCATCACCTTCCGTACGAGACCGACGGCGTCGTGGTCAAGGTCGATCGCTACGATCAGCAGGCGCGACTTGGGATGGTCAGCCGGGCACCACGGTGGGCCATCGCCTACAAATTCCCGCCCGAACAGGTCGAGACGACCATCGAGGACATCGTCCCGTATGTGGGTCGAACGGGGACGCTCACGCCGGTCGCCCACCTCACGCCGGTCAAGGTGGCCGGCTCCACCGTCGCCCGGGCGACCCTCCACAACGTCGACGAGATCCGGCGCAAGGGCCTCCTGATCGGCGATCGTGTCGTCCTCCAGAAAGCGGGCGATGTCATCCCCGAGGTCGTCCGGCCGATCGTCGAACGCCGCGCCGGTTCCGAACGCGAATTCGTCATGCCGACGACCTGCCCGGTATGTGGCACGTCGGTCGTGCAGGACGAGGGCGCCGTCCGGGTGTACTGCCCGAACACCGTTTGCCCGGCACGTCTCGCCCAGGAGTTCGGGCACTTCGTCGGCCGCGGCGGGATGGACATCGAGGGCGCCGGTTGGGCGGTCCTGAGCCAGCTCCTGGAGCGCGGCCTCGTCCGGTCGCGGGCCGACTTCTTCCGCCTCGGCGTCGACGACCTCGTGTCCCTGGACCGGTTCGCGCGCAAGAGTGCGGAAAACCTGGCGGCGCGGATCGAACGCGCCCGGGTCGGCCGGCCGCTGGCCCGCGTGCTGAACGGCCTCGGGATGCCCCAGGTCGGCGAATCGACCGCGGTCGACCTGGCCCGCTGGCTCGCCACGCGGACCCGACCCGATGCCTATCCGGCGGCCGACGGCGATGCCGTCCCGGACCCCTGGTTCGCGGCCGTCGCCGATGACCTGCGGACCATCGCGACTGACACGCCCGACACCCTGACGGAGGTCGAGGGCATCGGGCCGCTCGTGGCTGCGGCGATCGGGCGCTACTTCGCCGATCCGGCCACGGCCGGCGTGCTGCATGAGCTGGTCGAGGCTGGTGTGGTCCCGGAGCGCCCAAGCGTGCCGCCGCCCGGCGCCGCGCCGCTCGCCGACGGGCCGTTGCTGGGCAAGACGGTCGTCGTGACGGGCACGCTCGCAGGGTTCGGGCGCCAGGAGGCCGAGGACGCGATCCGGGCCGCAGGCGGCAAGCCGGCGGGATCGGTATCGAAGAAGACCGATTACCTCGTCGCCGGCGACGCGGCGGGGTCGAAGCTGGCCAAGGCCCAGGAATTCGGCGTGACGGTGGTTGATGAGGCGGCCTTCCGCCGCCTGCTGGATGGAGGAGCGGTGTGACCGGCGAGGAGCATCCCAACGCCACCGTCATCCGCCGCTACGTGGCGGCCCTGATGGCCGGCGACGCCGCCGCGGCGATGGCCTGCTACGCGGACGATATGGTCATGCACATCGGCGGTCGAAGCCGTCATGCCGGCAACTACCAGGGGGTGGAGGCGTACCTGGACTTCGTGACCCGCGTCCACCAGGACACTGACGGGGCGGTCGAGATCGTGGACATCCACGACATCCTGGGGAGCGACGACCACGCCGTCCTGCTCGTCAAGGAACGATTTGCGCGGGTCGGCCAGGTCGTCGAGACGGACCGCGTCGTCGTCTACGAGCTCCGTGGCGAGCGCATCGTGGAGATCTGGAACTACGACTCGGACCAGTACGCCTACGACGAGTTGTTCCCGGCCTAGCGTCGGCCGGCGGCGTAGCGCTCCATCAACTCGGTCACGGCGGTCCGAGCCGCCTGCCACTCGGGCTGGTCGCCGAGGATCACGCCGTCCGGGCCCCAGCGCTTGAGCTGGGTCATGGCCGTCACGATGAGGTCGTGGGCCAGCTGCCGATTGCGGCCGGCATCGATCTGCCCGGTCACGAGGTAGCGCCGAACGGTCTCGAACGGCGCCCGCCACTTGCCCCAACGCAGGAAGTCACCCTCGCGCAGGGTCTCGAGCCACTCGTCGTCGCCGACCGGGTACTTGTCGTGTTCGACCATGTGCCGCCGCAGGTCCACCCGCAGGCCGGGCAGCGCGAGGCTGCCCATCCGGCCGTCGTCGTCGACCGTGACATAGCAGATCGGGCAGGTCGGAAGCTCGGCGTCGGCTCGTGGTGCGTAGCCGTACGGGAGTCCGCAGCGGCGGCAGAAGGTCGCGTCCGCGCGGGCGGCGGGCGTGCCGCACTGCAGGCAGCTGGTCCCGATCACGCGCTGAATCCCAGGCCGCGGGCGGCCTCACGGATGGCCTCACCGATGGCTGGATCGATCTTGCTGAGACGCACCTGCCAGGCTTCCGGCGTGTACAGGCCCGGCGGCCGACGCGTGACCCGCGGCCGACCGACCCCACCGAGGCGTTCCACGGCGATCGCCAGGGCGGCTTCCAGCCGAGCTGGTGTGTCGGGGCGGGCCACCTGTGGACCCAGGAACGCCTGCAGGGCGGCCCCGAGACGTTCGAGCTCCCCACGGCCGATGGTCAACACGACATCTCCAGCCTGGATCTGTTCGATATCGGCGCTCTCGGCGTCGTCAGGGCCGGCAGGGTGGCGGGCGATAGTGCCACCGAGTAGTCGGCGCCTGGCTCGTTCGAACGGTGGCCACATGTCGATCGTGCAAGCTCCGTAGGTCGTGTGGTGAGGGTGCGATGAGGATGGTTCATAGGGGTTTGCGGTGACATCACCCCTTCGGGCCCCGACGATGGTCACCATCGAGCCATCGGTCATCATGCGTCCAACGTAGATGCGTCAGCCCAGGGCATGGTTGAACTGGCCCCAGATCGACGTCGGTTCCCAATCCAGCGGGTCGCCACGCTCCAGCCGGGGCGCCCGCCACGCCTCCGTCCAACCCTCCGCTTCCAGGCGAGCCAGGCCGGCGCGGTTGTGGTCCAGCACGCCCGCGCGCACCTTGCGATCGGCCGGATAGGCGTCCCGACGGGCATCGAGCATGGCCATCGCGAGGTCCGGATCCGGGGCGATGGTGGCACCCCCTCCCCACGGTGCACGCACGATGAAGCCTTGCGGCCGATCGTCGGAACGGACGACGACGCGCGTGGAACCGGGCTTGGCCAGCGCCTGCAGCAGATGGGCCCGGTCCTCGCCCGTCGCCGCGGCATCCAGGCGGGCCAGCACGTCGAGGTCCGTGGCGCGGACGTCGCGGATCACGGTCGCATCGCCGGCCGGCGGCGCATCGACCTGCCCGCGACCCGGCGCCTCCATCGTCCGGTACCAGGACCGGATGGTGAACCCAAGACGTTCGTAGAGCGGACGGCCGGCATCGGTCGCCACCAGGATGAGGGTCCGACAGCCGGCGGCCTCGGCGGCGTCGATCGTGGCCTGCGTCAGGGTTCGCCCGAGGCCACGGCCGCGCCACGGCGTGGCCACCCAGATCGTCCCGATCCAGGCCGCGTTCCCGTTGATGGTCGTGACCCCCGTGCCCACGACCGCGCCGTCGGCCTCGGCGACCACCACCCGGCAGGCAGGATGGCGCACCGCGAACGCGAACCAGCTGCGCCGATCACCCCAGTCATCGGCCAAGATGGCGGCCGAGGTGCGGTCGATGTCCTCGTGGCTCATGGGGCGAAGGCGCGGGTCGGGCATGTCCCGGCTATCATCGGGCGGATGGCCACCCTCTCGCGCGCCGATGTCGAACACGTCGCCCACCTGGCCCGCCTAGGGCTCACCGACGACGAACTCGGTCGCCTTGAGGGTCAGCTCAACCACATCCTGGATCAATACGCCATCCTGGCCACGGTCCCCACCGACCACATCGCCCCGACGGCGCAGACCATCGAGCTCGAGAACATCCTGCGCGACGACGTCGCCGGGCCGTCCCTTGCGCAGGAGGACGTGCTGGCCAACGTGCCAGCCCGCGACGGCGCCTTCGTCGTCGTGCCCGCCATCCTTGGCGAACGCGACTGACCGTGGGCCGCGGCGACCGATGACCACCGACCTGACCCGCCTGCTCGCCCACGCCCAGGCTGGGCTGCTGCGCGCTGGCTCCATCTCGGCGCGGGAGCTGGCGACGGCCCACCTCGACCTTGCCGAGCGACAGGACCACGGCCTCAACGCCTGGCTGACGATCGATCGGGAGCGCGCGCTCGCCGAGGCCGATGCTGCGGACGGTCGCCTGGCAGCAGCCCGCGACGAGGGCGACGAAGCGCTCGCGGCGCTCCCGGCGTTGCTCGGGATCCCGATCGCGTTGAAGGACCTCGTCTCGGTGCGCGGAGGCCAGTGCACCGCCGGCTCGCGGATCCTCGACGGCTACCGCGCCCCGTACGACGCACACATCACGGAGCGGCTTCGCGAGGCCGGCGCGGTGATCCTGGGCAAGACCAACATGGACGAATTCGCGATGGGCTCCTCCACGGAGCACTCGGCGTTCGGCCCGACGGCCAACCCGTGGGATCTTGGCCGCGTGCCGGGCGGCAGCAGCGGCGGATCGGCAGCGGCCGTGGCCGCGTATCACGCCCCGTTGAGCATCGGGACCGATACCGGTGGGTCGATCCGCCAACCGGCCGCCCTGTGCGGGATCGTCGGCATGAAGCCGACCTACGGCCGCGTGAGCCGATATGGGATCGTGGCCTTCGCCTCGTCCCTCGACCAGATCGGGCCGTTCGCCCGGGACACGCGTGACGCCGCTGCGCTGCTGCACGCCGTGGCAGGTCGCGATCCGCGCGACTCGACCTCGTCGCCGACCCCGGTGCCGGATGCGCTGATGCACCTGCCGAGCGGCGACGACGAGGCGGCATCCACGCTCCGTGGCAAGCGCCTCGGGTTGCCCCGCGAGTACTTCGTGGCGGGCATGGAGCCGGGCGTCGAGGCCCGCGTCCGCGAGGCCGTCGGGGCTCTGGAGGCGGCCGGCGCCATCGTCGAGGAGGTCAGCCTGCCGCACACCGAGTACGGACTGGCCACGTACTACATCGTGGCTCCGGCGGAGGCCTCGGCCAACCTCGCACGCTATGACGGCATCCGGTTCGGCCCGCGGATCGGTGGCGAGGAGGAGGTCCTGGCCGGCTATCTCGCCACCCGCGGCCAGGGCTTCGGGGCGGAAGTCAAGCTCCGGATCATGCTCGGGACGTACGCCCTGTCGGCCGGCTACTACGACGCCTACTACCTGAAGGCCCAGAAGGTCCGGACCCTCATCAAGGGCGACTTCGATGCCCTCTGGGCCCACGGCTTCGACGCGCTGGTCGCCCCGACCTCGCCGACGGTGGCGTTCCCGTTCGGCGCGAGGATGGCGGACCCCGTGTCCATGTACCTGTCCGACGCGTGCACCCTGCCGGCGAACATGGCGGGGTTGCCCGGCCTGTCGATCCCGGCGGGCCTGGCCGACGGTCTGCCGGTCGGGCTGCAGTTCATCGGGGCGCCGTGGTCGGAGCCGGCGTTGTTCGGCCTGGCGCGCGGCTACGAGGCGATCACCGCGTCCGCCGACTGGCGCACCCTGGAGCCCGCCGGCCTGGCGGCCCTCGACGACCCATCGACCCAGTCGCCGGCGAAGCGCATCGCTACCGGGGCCGCCTGACCGATGTCCACCCTGCTCGCTTCGACCATCGATCCGCTGACGCGCTATGAGGCGGTCATCGGCATCGAGGTGCACTGCCAGCTGCGCACGGCGTCGAAGATGTTCTGCTCCTGCTCCACGGCCTACGACGGCGGCTCGCCCAACACCCATGTCTGTCCCGTGTGTCTGGGCCTACCCGGGGCGCTGCCGGTCATCAACCGCCGAGCCGTGGAGCTCGTGCTCCTGACCGGCCTCGCCATCGGGGCCACGACCCCGGAGGCGACGCGCTGGGACCGCAAGAACTACTTCTACCCGGACCTGCCCAAGGGCTACCAGATCAGCCAGTACGACCTGCCCCTCGCCGCTGCCGGTCGACTCATGATCGAGACCTCGGACGGGCCGTTCCAGGTCGGGATCACGCGCGCGCACCTGGAGGAGGACACGGCCAAGCTCGTTCATGCCACCACGAGCGATGGTCGCAAGGTGAGCCTGGTCGACTTCAACCGATCGGGAACGCCGCTCATGGAGATCGTCACCGACCCGGACATCCGCACCGCGGAGCAGGCCCGTCGCTACGCCGAGGAACTGCAGCTGCTGATGCGCACGATCGGTGCCTCGGACGCCGACATGGAGCGCGGACAGATGCGGGTGGAGGCCAACGTCTCCCTTCGACCGCGCGGCACGGAGCCCTTCGGGACGCGGGTCGAGGTCAAGAACATGAATTCGTTCCGCTCGGTCGAGCGGGCCATCCACTACGAGATCGCCCGGCAGGCGGCGGCGATCGACGCCGGTGAACCGCTCCGCCAGGAGACGCGCGGCTGGGCCGACGACCGCGGCGAGACGTACCACATGCGCTCCAAGGAGACCTCCGACGACTACCGGTACTTCCCGGAACCGGACCTGCCGCCGCTGCACGTCGAGCGCTCGTGGCTGGAGGCGCTGCGGGCGAGCTTGCCGGAGTTGCCGCCCGCCCGCCGGGCGCGCTACCAGGACGACCTGGGCCTCAGTGCCTACGATGCGGCCGTCCTGGCTGCGGACCCCGACGCCACGACCCTGTTCGAGGCGACCATGGCTGCGGATCCGAACGTCACGGCCAAGTCGGCGGCGAACTGGGTGAGCGGGGAGTACCTGCGTCTGCGCAAGGGGTCGGCGGGCGAGGCGGCGAGCCTCCGGGTGGATGCCGCCGAGCTGGCCGCGCTCATCCGCTCGGTCGAGGACGGCAGTCTGTCCCGGGCGAACGCCAAGGAAGTCTTCGAGTCGCACGCCGCGAGCGGGCAGGCCGTCGCCGCGATCGTCGCCGAGCTCGGGTTCCGGCAGATCAGCGATGCCGGCCTGGTCGGTACCGCCGTCGACGAGGTCATCACCGCAAACCCCGCGGCCGTCGCGGACTATCGGGCCGGCAAGGAACAGGCCGTCGGATTCCTCGTGGGTCAGGTCATGAAGGCGACCCGCGGACAGGCCCAGGCGACGCTCGTCCTGCGGACGGTCCGCGAGCGCCTCGACGCGGCGGAGTAGGGGAGGCCAGCAACAACGATGGGTCCCGTCAACCTGGTGCTCTGGGCGATCGGTGTCGTCCTGGTCGTCGTGGGGTACACCAGGGCGCGCGGCCCGTGGTCCCGATACCAGGCGCTCAAGGAACAGGATGCCAACGTCGCCCGCTACGGGGCGTGGCGGGGCGGGCTTCGCGACGACGGACAGACCGGGGCGTCGATCGCGATGGAGGTGCTGCGGCGCCAGGCCCGGACCGCCGGGGCCATCGCCATCGCCGGCGTCGTGCTCATCTTCCTCGGGTTCCTGATCCGCTGATCGCGGCCCGCGCGACGTGATTCCCACGTACGGTCGTCGGTCGGGTCAGACTCGCCCGGCCCGTCGGCCTCCGATGCGTCGCCACTCGATCGCCGTGCAGCGGTCCATCACCACGGACAGGCCGCCACGGGTGGCGATCTGCGCGGCCTCCCAGCTCACGACCCCCTGCTGGAGCCACAGGCAGCGTGCCCCGGCCGAGACGGCCTCCTCCGCGTGCGGGGCGCACAGATCGGAACGTCGGAAGACATCGACCAGCTCGAACGGCCCGGTGGCCGCCACGGCCTCGGTCAGGGTGTCGAACGCCGGGACGCCCAGGACGGATCGCTCATTGGGGTTGACGGGCACCGCGTCGAACCCCTCGTCGAGCAGGTAGCGGAACACGCCGTAGGACGGTCGCCCCGCGTCGGATGATGCCCCGATGACCGCGATGCGGTGCGTCGCGCGCAGGATGGCGGAGATCCCGGCGTCGTCGAGCACGGGAACCGGCCCGCGGCCCTCGTGCAGGTCCAGGAAGTCGGCCGCGCGGGCTCGATCCCCGGCCGCCCGGGTGCGGTCCTCGGCCGTCAGCCGCGCGCCTCCTTGTCGTACGGGATGCCGTCCGCCGCCGGTGGGACCGCCCGCCCGACGACCCCGGCCAGCACGACGATCGTGAAGATGTACGGCAACATGCCGAAGATCTGCGGCGGGATGGTGCTCACGATGGCGCCCAGGTCGCCCGCCGGGGGCGAGATCCGGACGGCCAGCTGCATCGACTGCACCGTCCCGAACAGGAGCGCCGCCCCGAACGCCCCGAGCGGCGTCCAGCGACCGAAGATCATCGCCGCGAGACCGATGAACCCGACCCCGCCGGTCATGTTGTCCTGGAACGAGTTGAACTGCTCAAGGGTCAGGTAGGCCCCGGCCAGGCCGGCGAAGACCCCGCCCAGGATGACGCTGCGATAGCGCACCCGGACGACATCGATGCCGACCGTGTCCGCCGCCTTGGGATGCTCGCCCACGGCCCGCGTCCGCAGGCCCCAGCGCGAACGGAAGAGCAGGATCTGCAGGACGACGACGAACACGATGAGGCTCATCGCGATCGGGCCCTGGTTGAACAGCGCGTTGATGACCGGCCCGATGAACGGGATGGTCGCGATCTCCATCGGCACATCCAACCTGGGCAGGATCTCCGTCCCGGACAGGCCCGTCGTCGAGACGAGGAGCTGGTTGAAGAACGCTGTGCCGCCCAGGGCCAGGATGTTGATCACCGTGCCGCTGATGATCTGGTCGGCCTTGATGGTGATCGACAGCCACGCGTGGAGTGTGGACAGGAGCATCGCCACGATGATCGCGACGACGATCCCGGCGATCGCCGCGGGCAGCGGTCCGATGACGGTGTGCAGGTAGGCCCCGGTCAGGAAGGCGAAGAACGCGGCGGTCAGGATCATGCCCTCGATCCCGATGTTCGTGACCCCGGAGCGCTCGCACATGACACCGCACAGCGCCCCGAAGGCGATCGGGACGGCGTACTGCACGATGAGGTACGAGAGGGGCGGGACCTCGTTGATGAGCCAGTCCACGAACGACGACAGGTACGGGACCTCGACGACGACCGCGAACAGGCCGATGAGGATCAGGACTGCCGCGATCACGCCCCAGATGAGGCGCGGGTCGCGTCGAGCCTGAGGGGCGCTGGCGCTGGCGGTCATGGCGGTCATCGCAGCCCCCTCACGCTGCCGCAGCGGCCTGGCCGCCACGTCGCGCCCGAGCCGCCGGCAGCAGGCGCTGGATGATGACCTGCGCGGCGATGAACAACAGGATCACGCCCTGCACGATGCTGATGATGTCGACCGGGATGTCCGTCGCCCGCTGCATCGAGCCCGCGCCGGCCCGCATGATCCCGAACAGGAGCGCGCCGCCGACGACGCCGATGGGATGGGCGCGGCCCAGCAGCGCGACCGCGATCCCATCGAAGCCGTAGTTGACGATGTACTCGGCCGGATAGCTCTTGGTGGTGCCCAGGATCTCGACGCTGCCGCCGATCCCCGCGAGGCCACCCGCGATCGACATGGTCAGGACCGTGATCGCTCCTGGCCGGATGCCCGCGTAGCGAGCAGCGCTCGCGTTGGCGCCCACCGTCCGGATCTCGAATCCCAGCGTGGTCTTGAACAGCAGGAACCAGATGACGACGGCCGTGAGCAACGCCAGGATGATCCCGCCGTGCAGCCGGGTGTCGGCCAGGATGATCGGCAGGATCGCCTCGGGTGAGACCGGCGCGGTCCTCGGGAACGTGGCCGCCGGATCCTTGAATACCTGGCTGGCCAGCAGGTTCAGGAGCAGATACGCGGTGCTGTTGAGCATGATCGTGACGACCACCTCGTGGGCACCGCGCCAGGCCTTGAGCACGCCCGGGATGAAGCCCCAGATCGCGCCGCCGATGGCGCCGGCCACGATGGCCATGAGCAGCGCGATCGGAAACGGGATGCCGACGATCGAGCCGATGATGGCCGAGAAGAAGGCGCCCATGAGGAGCTGGCCGTTGGCCCCGATGTTGAACAGGCCGGCCCGGAACCCGAACGCGACCGACAGCCCGGTGAAGATGAGCGGCGTCGCCGCATTGAGCGTGTTGGCGATCGCCTTGGGACCGCCGAGCGCACCCTCAAGGACCGCGCCGTAGGCCGTGATCGGCAGGGTCAGATCCAGCGCCTGAGCCGGCCCGATGAGGCCCGAGATGACGATCAGGACGGCCCCGACCAGGAGCCCCAGGGCGATGGCGATGACGCTGACCGCGATCTGCCGCCCGAGCGTCCCACCGCCGAGCAGCGTGGTCGGATCCACGTTCATGCCGCTGGCGCCGGGATTGGTCGTCTCGATCACGCCGGCACCTCCGTGGTCGTTGCTTGCCCGCCGCTCGTCGCACCCGACGGTTCGGCATGTCCGGTGGCCATGATGAGCCCGATCCGGTCCTTCTCGGCGGTCGCCGCGTCCACGATGGCGACGAGCCGGCCGCGGTACATGATCCCGATCCGGTCCGACAGCTCGAGGACCTCATCGAGCTCGGCAGAGACGAGCAGGACAGCCGTGCCCGCGTCGCGTTTGGCCACGATCTGCTTGTGGATGAACTCGATCGAACCGACATCGATCCCGCGGGTCGGCTGGTCGGCGATGAGCAGCGCCAGGTCCCGACTGAACTCGCGAGCGACGATGACCTTCTGTTGGTTGCCGCCCGACAGGGTGGAGGTCGGGACGCTGCCAGACGGCGTCCGGATGTCGAAGGCGGGGATGAGCTCGGCGGCCCGTTTCGTGATCGCGCGCTCATCGATGACGCCGTAGCGCGAGAACGGCGCGTGGTAGTACTCGGTCAGGACCAGGTTGTCCTCGATGGGGTAGGTCATGACCAGTCCGTAGCGCTGGCGGTCGCCCGGGATGTACGCGATGCCGCGTTCCGACAACGCGCGGGACGAGTGGTTCGTCACGTCCCGGCCGTTCAGCTCCACGTGTCCGCCCTTGGCCCGACGCAAGCCGTTCAACGCCTCGACGAGTTCGTTCTGCCCGTTGCCCGCCACCCCGGCGATGCCGAAGATCTCGCCCGCCCGGACCTCGAACGTCGCGCCGTTCACGACGACCGTGCCACGATCGTCGGCGACGACAAGGTCCTGGACCTGGAGCACGACCTCACCCGGATGGGCCGGCCCCTTGTCGACGACGAGCGACACCTCGCGGCCGACCATCATCTCCGCGAGGTCCTCTTCGGTCGCGGTCTTCGGGTCCGCCTGGCCGACCACCCGGCCGCGCCGGATGACGGTGATCGTGTCCGCGATCTCCAGGACCTCGTACAACTTGTGGCTGATGAACACGATGCTCGTGCCTTCCGAGGCGAGGCGTCGCAGGACGGCGAAGATCTCGACCGTTTCCTGGGGGGTGAGCACGGCGGTCGGTTCGTCCAGGATGAGGACCTTCGCGCCGCGGTAGAGCGCCTTGAGGATCTCGATCCGCTGCTGGATCCCGACGGACAGCTCGCCCACCTTGGCATCGGGGTCGATCTCGAAGCCCAGCTGCTTCGCCAGATCGCGGATCCGCCCTTCGGCCTTGTGGACGTCCAGGAAGACCGCGTTGGCCATCGTCTCGTTGCCGAGCACGATGTTCTCGGCGACCGTGAACACCGGGACGAGCATGAAGTGCTGGTGGACCATGCCGATGCCGCGGGCGATGGCATCCGACGGATCGGCGATGGCGACCGGCTTTCCGTCGAGCAGGATCTCGCCCTCGTCAGGCGTCAGCAGGCCGTACAGGATGTTCATGAGGGTGCTCTTGCCCGCGCCGTTCTCGCCGAGGAGGGCGTGGATCTGGCCGGGCTCGATGGTCAGGTCGATGCCGTCATTGGCCACGACGCCCGGGAAGCGCTTGGTGATGCCCCGCATCTCGAGTGCCGGCGCAGCTGCCTGCGCGGCGATCGCAGGGTCGATCGTGGTTCCGCCGGCAGCCTGGTCAGCGGCAGCGGCCGCGGCGTCGGGCTGGGCGGCCGCGATGCTCGACGGCGCGTCGGGTTGCGGCACGGCGGGGGACGGGTCGGACGGGTCCACGGTCGCCTCCAGACGGACGGACGGTCCCGAAAGGATAAACGAGAGCGGCGAGGCCCCGGAGGACCTCGCCGCTGTGCGCTACGGAACGGAGTCGACGACCGACTACTTCGCGTCGATCAGCACCTTCGGGACGATGGACCCGTCGGCCAGGCCGGCGAAGGTCGTCTCGAGGAGGGCCTTCACGTCGGCCGGGACGTCCGCGTCCTTGTCGTGGAACGGCGCGAGGCCGACCCCGTTGGTGGCGGCATTGTCGGTGTGGAAGCCGGGGGTGAACGCGTCCGAGGCGATGCGCAGGAGCGAGTCCTTGACCGCGCCAGCCACGTTCTTCGTGGCCGACGAGAGGATGCACTTCTGGACGCTCGGCAGGGTCTCGTACTGGTCCGTGTCGACGCCGATGGCGTAGACGCCCTCAGCCTGACACGCGGCCTCGAGCGCGCCGTTGCCCGTCAGGCCACCGGCGCCGAAGATGACGTCGGCGCCGCCGTCGATCATCTGCTGCGCGGCATTGCTGCCCTGGGGCGGGTCGACGAACGAGGTCGTGTACACGAAGTCGACGGTGATGTCCGGCTTGACCGACTTCGCGCCGTCGATGTAGGCCTCGACGAAGCGCTCCACCGGCGGGACGACGACGAGGCCGCCGACGACACCGATGTGGTTCGACTTGGACATCGACGCCGCGAGCACGCCGGCCATGTAGCCGGCTTGGTCCTCGGCGAAGAACAGCGACTCGCCGTTGGTCATCCAGCTCGTGTCATTGGGCGGGTTCGGCACGCCGTCGACCGAGATGAACTTGATGTCCGAGTTCTCGATCGCGGCGGCACCCAGGCCGTCGCCGAGCAGGAAGCCGACGCCGATCACGACGTTGCTGCCGCTATCGGTGAACTGCGCGATGTTGGCCGCGTAATCCGACTGGCTGGTCGTCTCGATGTAGTCCGTCTCGAAGCACGTGGGCGCTTCGGCCTTGGCGGCCTCCATGCCTTCGTACGCGGACTGGTTGAAGCCCTTGTCGTTGATGCGGCCGACGTCCGTGACGAGGCCGACCTTGACCGGGGTGTCGCAGGTGAGACCGGCGGGGCTCTCCGAGGGAGCCTCGGACGGGGCGACCGATGGGGCCACCGAAGCCGGCGGCTCCGAGGCGGCCGTCGACGGGGCGGTGGTGGCGCCGCCGCCGCTACAAGCGGCGACGAAGATGGCCAGCCCCGCGAACAGGGTCAGGCCGAAGCGCTTCTGCATGTGTCCTCCTCCAAGCGTCGCCGCATCGTCTGATCGGACGTCGCGCACGACTCGGGATCCGAGCCGACCGCTACTCCCCGGTCGGCACCGATACGGCATCGTACCGCATGGCCCGCTCGTCACGCATACTCGGCGCATGTCGGATCGGATCCCGTTCATCCTCGATTGCGACCCGGGGCATGACGACGCACTCGCGATCGTCGTCGGCCTGGCCCGTCCGGAGCTCGAGCTCTTGGCGGTGACGACCGTGGCCGGGAACGCCGGGCTGGCGGAGACCACCCGGAATGCGCTGCGCGTGCTGACGCTCGTCGGGCGGCCGGACATCCCGGTCGCGGTCGGCGCTGCGGGGCCCCTGGTGCGGCCGCTGCACGTGGCGGAGGACGTCCATGGCGTCAGCGGGCTCGAGGGCGCGGACCTGCCGGAACCGGCATTCGACGTCCGTCCCGAGGGCGCGATCGAGCTGATGCGCAGCGTGCTGGCCACGGCGCCCGGCCCGGTCCACCTGGCCGCGGTCGGCCCGCTGACCAACGTTGCGCTGCTCATCCGGACGTATCCCGAGGTCCTGCGGCAGATCGCCTCGATCCGGGTCATGGGTGGGGCCATCACGGAGGGGAACACCACGGCGTCCGCGGAGTTCAACATCTGGCAGGACCCGGAGGCGGCTCGCATCGTTCTGGACAGCGGCCGCCCGATCACGCTCATGACCCTGGACGTGACCCACCAGGCGCTCTTCCGCGAGGCGGACGTGGCGCGCCTGGAGGCGCTCGGCACGCGCGTCGCCCGGGTGTTCGCGGACCTGTTGCGCTACTTCGCCCGCTTCCACGCCACGCGCTACGGCTGGGACGGGTCGCCGATCCACGACGCGGTCGCGGTCGGTCATCTCGCGCTGCCGGACCTGGTCGGCACGCGACCCTATCGCGTCGATATCGAGACCGCGAGTGCATTGACGCGTGGCCGGACCGTGGTGGACCTCTACGCCCAGACCGGCCTGCCACCCAACGCCGACGTCGGCCGGACGATCGACCGTGACCGATTCATCGACGTGCTGATCGACGCCGTGCGGGTCATCGGGGCCGAGGCGGGTTGAGGGTTGCCACGCGTCGGTTGGCGGTGGTGCTGCTCGGTCTCGCCGCGGTCGGGTGTGGCGTGAGTTCGACCCCTGAGCCGTCACCCGAGGCGGGACTGCGCTACGTCGCGCTGGGCGACTCGTACACCGTCGGGACATCGGTCTCGGCCGCCGAGCGGTTCCCCGACCAGCTGGTCGCTGCCCTGGGCGCGGAGCCGCCGACCCTGGCGTTGGTCGCAAACCTGGGCATCAACGGCTATACGTCGGACGACCTCATCCGCCAGGAGCTGCCAGCCGTTGATGCCCTCGCGCCCGAGTTCGTGACGGTCCTCATCGGCGTCAACGACGTGGTCCAGGGTGTCCCCCTTGAGCGCTACCAGGCGAATGCCGTGGCGATCCTGGACGCATTGCTCGAGCGGCTGCCGCCCGAGCGCATCGTCGTCGTCTCCATCCCGGACTACACCGTCACGCCGGCCGGCGCCAACTACGGCGATCCGCAGGTCCAGTCCGCGGCGATCCAGGCCGAGAACGCCGTCATGGAGCGGCTCGCCGCGGAGCGCGAGGTCGCGTTCGTGGACATCTTCGACATCTCGCGGGAGGCGGCGTCCGACCGCGGCCTGGTCGCGGACGACGGGCTGCACCCCAGCGGCGCGCAATACGCTCGCTGGGTGGAGCGGCTGGTCCCGGTCGTGGAGGGGCTCCTGGGCAGGTAGTCGTGCTCGGTGCGCCGCGCCGCGCCGCGCCGCGTGGCTTCGGCGCTCGGCGAAGCGGGCGACGCCTGAGCCGCCATCCGGTGCGCTGGCCGCACCACGTGGCGTCGGAGCGTGCCGTCAGCCGTCGTTTGGTGCGTTCAGCGGCCGGAACGACCGTGGCGCCGGTCGGCTGCTGCGCTCAGCGTACGGCGAAAGCGGGGACCGGGTGCCGCACGGGGACCGCTTGCCGCAGGAGGACCGGCCCGACGAGCTGGCGCCGCACGAGCCGGCGCCGCAGGAGCCGGCGCCGCACGAGCCGGCGCCGGCGGCCGCGTGCCTCAGTCCTCCTTGCCGACCACGCCTTCCGTCTCGATGGCCTTCGCCATCAGCTCCCAGCTCTTGAGCCGGGGCAGGGCCAGCCACTCGTCGCGCAGCAGGGCCATCCAGATGTCATCGGCGTAGGCGCCGTCCGCGAACCAGTGGTGGCGCCGCCGTCCCTCGACGACGAAGCCGGCCTTGCCGTAGGCGGCCTGGGCACGCAGGTTATCGGCGTCGGTGTCGAGCATGACGCGCTCCATGCGGAGCTCGCCGAAGGCGAAGTCGACGATGGCGTTGACCGCGTCCGTGCCCAGGCCCCGGCCCCACCGTCGTAGCGCTGGCGTCGGGCCGCGTGGCTCACGGGTAGGTCGCCGATGAGCTTGCGGACCCGGTCATCGCTATACCAGCGCGACACGAGGTCGGCATCCTCGGGTTCGAGGGGTCGCAGGTAGACATGCTCGCCGCGGAGGCCGCGCAGGGGACGGTTCGGCATGGGCGTCAGCCTACGTCAGCGCCCGTCACGGAGTTCATGCAACCGCGCATCGCTGATCCCGAAGTGGTGGGCGATCTCGTGGTAGACCGTGTCGGCGACTCCGGCCGCCAGTCGATCGGGGGTGCGGTGAGCGCGCGTCAACGGCCCGCGGAACAGCGTGATCTTGCTGGGCACGGCCGCCTGGTCTGCGCCATACGCGGTCCGTGGCACGCCCTGGTACAGCCCGAACAGCCCGTGTGCGCCGACCGATGCCAGCTGCGTGGGGGTCGGCTCGTCCTCGATGACGATCGCCACCGACCCGAGGCGGTCGCGAAACGTCGCGGGCAGCCGATCGAGCGCCGCGATCACGATCGACTCCAGGATGTCGTCGTCGATCATGGCGCCGCGGGCGTGGGTGGGGTCGGGGTGACGTTCGGGAGGTTCAGGATGAGGCCGCCACCATCGGACGGCACGAGCATCACCTGGATCTGGTCGGACAGCTTTTCGATGTAGCGATTCTGGAGGATGGCCGGCGTGAGCGACTCGCCGACCAGGCGGTTCGACTCTGCCTCGCCGCGCGCCCGCTCGATCTGTGACTCCGCTTCGCCACGGGCGGCCGCCACCTTCTGCTGGGCGATGATCTCCTGCTGGGCCAGGCGCTGGCGTTCGGTCTCGACCTGCTGCTGGGCCGCCTGCTTCTCCTCGATCGCCTGGTTGTAGGCCGCCGAATAGCTGAAGTTCTCGAAGCTGATGCCGTCGACGATGATCCCGCGCGGTTCGAGTTGGGCGCGCAGCAACTCGGTCGCCTTGGTCCGGATCTCGTCGCGGCTATTGAGCACGATCGCGGTCGGGTAGTCGTCGGTGACCGACTTCGGGATGTCCAGGAAGCGCGGCCGGATGATCGTCTCCTCGAAGTTCAGACCGAGGTCCTGGACGATCCGCGGAGCCGCGCGTGGATCCACGTGGTAGTTGAGGGTCGCGTCCAGGAAGAGGTCCTGCTGCTCCTTGCTCGAGGCGGTATAGCCCTCGACGCGGATCGCCTTGACGCGCGTGTCCAGCTGGTCCACGGAGTTCACGATCGGGGTGACGAAGTGGAGCCCCGGATCCAGTGTGACGCCGGTGACCGCTCCGAACTGGCGGACGACGCCCACGTACCCGGCCGGGATCTGGATGAAGGCCGACAGGGCGATGCCGATGGCCAGGGCCACTACGCCGCCGCCGACAAGGACACCCGCTGGGAGTCCGCTCCCGACGACCACCTTGTCGCGGCCGACGGGCCGCATCCGATTGGTCACCGTCGCCACGACGCCGCCGATGATCAGGGCGATCCCGCCCAGAAGGAGGATGGTGCTCAGCAGGTCCATGTGGCGTTGATCTCCCAGGGTGACGAGGGTCGACGGACATCAAGCCTACCCGCCCGCCGATCTGACCGGAGCGTGTCGCGTCGCCCGCGCCGGTACCATTGCCGTCCCGATGACCCTCGCGCCGAACGACTTCACCCAGCTCCACGTGTCAACAGGTGGGAGTTCACGCACGAAGTCTTGATCTGACGCGGGCCTCGGGTCAGCGACTGCTGGACCCGGCTACCTGTCGCGCCGAGCTGCGATGGCGAAGGCGAGGAAGTAGGCGTCGAGCAACTCGGGAGTAGATCGGTAGAGGTTGTCCCCGACGAGGAAGTCGCAGACCACCTCGCGCGTGCGCGCGATCTCGCGGAGGCGAGGGCCATGCCATCGAGGGTCCGCGAGCGTGAGGTCGAGCAGCTCGAGCGCTCGATCGAATGCCGCGTCGAAACGACCCTGGTCGCGTTCGGCCCGGGCCCGGATGGCGCGGCCGACGTCGGCTCCTGCGTTGCCGAGCTGCTCAGCCAGGGTGAGCGTCCCCCAGCGACCGCTCGCCAGGCCGACGTGGATCGTCATCGCGTGACCAATCGGTCGATGACCGCGGTGATCGCCGCGCGCGTGGCGGCGTCATCGACCGACCGCGTGCGGTTGCCCTGCCTCGGGCGGATGTTGATGACCGAGTCGAACTCGATGAACCTGGAGCTGCCGAACTCCGCCGGGTAGAGGTTGATGCCCCACAGGCTCGCCTGGGGCGAGCCCTCGCCGAGGAGCAGCGCCTCCTCGTCGGCGTGCATCTCGCCCCCGACCGCCATGATGCCCTGCTCGACGTCGACCACGGCCTTCACGAGGTTGCCGAACATGCGCTCCGCCATCGCCTCGAGGCCCGTGAGGGTGACCGGCGTCCGCACGATCTGCAGGTCTGTCGCGTCCCCGGCCGGCGCGGCGTCAGGCGGCGTGGGCTCCAGCGTTTCGTCATCTCCCATTCGCCGAGCCTACCGGCATTGGAGTCGGTAGTCCACCGCTCCCTTCGACGGCCGGGCTACCATTGACGTCCCGATGACGATTGCCCCAAACGACTTCACGCACCTCCACGTCCACTCCGAGTTCAGCCTGCTCGACGGCCTCGGGCGGATCACCGAACTCGTGGACGCCGCGGCTGCCGCGGGCATGGATTCGATGGCCATCACGGACCACGGAGCGCTGTACGGCGCGGTCGCCTTCTACCAGGCGGCAAAGAACAAGGCCATCAAGCCGATCATCGGCGTCGAGACGTACGTGGCCCCCCGCTCGATGACGTCCAAGGAGGGCAAGGCCGACAGCCAGCCCCACCACCTCATCCTGCTGGCCAAGGACTACCGCGGCTACCAGAACCTGTGCCGCCTCATCACGGACGCCCACGTCGACGGCTACTACTACAAGCCGCGCATCGACCACGAGCACCTGGCTCGCTACAGCGAGGGCCTGATCGGCCTGAGCGCCTGCCTGGGTGGCGAGGTGGCCAAGGCCCTCGAGGTGGACGACTGGGATTTGGCGCGGGCGGCCGCCGGACGGTACGGCGAGATCTTCGGCAAGGACCATTTCTTCCTGGAACTCCAGGACCACGGCCTTGCAGAACAGACGCGCCTCAACGAGCAGCTCCTGCGCCTCGCACCGGAGGTCGGCCTGCCGCTCGTCGCCACCAACGACCTGCACTACGTGCGCCAGGACCAGGCCGAGGCCCAGGACGTGCTCCTGTGCGTCGGGACCGGCAACAACCTCGACACGCCCGGCCGCCTGAAGTTCGATACCCAGGAGTTCTACGTGAAGTCGGCGGCCCAGATGGCGGCCCTCTTCCCCGGCCAGCGCGAGGCGATCCTCAACAGCCGGCGCATCGCCGAGATGACCGATATCGCGTTGCCCCTCGGACAACTCCGCATCCCGCACTTCCCGGTGCCCGACGGCCACACGACCGAGACGTGGCTGCGCGAGGAGTGCCAACGCGGCCTGCAGCGCCGCTACGGGACGGTCACCCCGGAGCTCCAGACGCGCCTGGACTACGAGCTCGGGGTCATCCTCTCGATGGGCTACGCCGGCTACTTCCTCATCGTTGCGGACTTCATCGCCTTTGCCCGGAGCGAGGGCATCCAGACGACCTGTCGCGGCAGCGCGCCCGGCAGCATCGTGACCTACACACTGGGCATCACGCCGGTCGACCCGATCCTCTACCAGCTCCCATTCGAGCGCTTCCTGAACCCTGACCGGGTGACGATGCCCGACATCGACGTCGACTTCGAGGACGGCCGGCGCGACGAGGTCATCGCCTATGTCGGGCGCAAGTACGGCCAGGACCATGTCGCCCAGATCATCACCTTCGGCACGATGCTCGCCCGGGCCGCGATCCGGGATGTCGGCCGGGTCCTGGGCCACTCATATGGCGAGGTCGACCGCATCGCCAAGGCCATCCCGAACCAGCTCGGCATCAAGCTCGACGAGGCGCTCGAGATCGCCCCGGCGCTGCGCGAGCAGGTCGATGCGGACCCGGCGGTCCGACGGATCATCGATTTCGCCCGGCACCTGGAGGGCGTAGCCCGCAACGCCAGCACGCACGCCGCGGGCGTCGTCATCAGCCGGGAGCCCCTGACCGAGCTCATGCCCCTCCAGAAGGCGACCAACTCGGACTCGCTGATGACCCAGTACGAGATGCACGCCATCGAGGCGCTGGGCCTGCTCAAGTTCGACTTCCTGGGCCTGTCCAACCTGACGATCCTGCGCCAGGCGGTCGACATGGTCCGCGAGCACCGCCAGATCGAGATCGATCTCGACGCCATCCCGCTCGATGACGGCAAGACCTTCGAGCTCCTGGCCAGCGGCGAGACGACCGGCATCTTCCAGCTCGAGTCGGCGGGCATGCGGCGTTACATCCGGGAGCTGCAGCCGACATCGGTCTACGACCTGGCGGCGATGGTCGCGCTGTACCGCCCGGGGCCGATGGACAACATCCCGGCCTACATCCGACGCAAGCACGGACAGGAGCCGGTCACGTACCTCCATCCGCTCCTGGAGCCGTACCTCGAGAAGACCCACGGGATCTTCGTGTACCAGGAGGACATCATGTCCGCGGCGGTGGCCCTGGGAGGGTTCACCGGGCCAGAGGCGGACACCCTGGGCTACGCGATCCGCAAGAAGAAGTCGACGGTCCTGCGCTCGATGAAGGACAAGTTCGTGTCGCAGGCGGCGGAGCGCGGCGTCGAGCCGAAGGTCATCGACGCGGTCTTCAAGGCCTTCGAGCCGTTCGAGCGCTACGGCTTCAACAAGGCGCACGCCACCTGCTACGGCCTGATCGCCTACCAGACCGCGTACATGAAGGCCAACCACACGGTCGACTACATGGCCGCCGTCCTGACCGCGTTCCGGGCGAACGAGGAGAAGGTCGCGGCCGCCGTCGCCGAGTGCCGGCGGATGAGCATCGAGGTCCGACCGCCCGACGTCCATAGCAGCCACCTCGAATTCACGGTCGAGGGCGACGCCATCCGGTTCGGCCTACTGGCCGTCAAGAACGTCGGCCAGGGCGCCATCGAGTCGATCATCGCCGCCCGCGGCGACGGGGGACCGTTCCGGTCGCTGACCGACTTCTGTACGCGCATCGACCTGCGGCTGGGTAACCGCAAGGTGCTCGAGGCGCTCATCAAGGTCGGCGCCCTCAACGCCTTCGGCCATCCAGCGCAGCTGCTCCTGGCCCTGGACGACGCGATCGGGGCCGCGCAGGCGACCCAGCGCGATCGCATCAGTGGCCAGACCTCGCTGTTCGACATCGGCGCGGCCGATGCGGCCTCGTTCGAGCGGCCATTGCCGTCCGCCACGGAGGCTCCGGTCCGCGAGCGCCTGCGCTGGGAGAAGGAACTCCTGGGCCTGTACCTCTCCGAGCACCCGATGGGCGAGGTCGCGGAGCAGGTCGGGCGCTTCGTGAATGCCTACTCGGGTGATCTCAAGGACGAGTCGCTGGACGGCCAACGGGTCGTCGTCGGCGGCATCGTGACCGGCATCCGGTCGGTCATCACCAAAAAGCAGGACGCGATGGCCATCGTGACCATCGAGGATCTCCAGGGCTCGGTCGAGGTCGTGGTCTTCCCGCGCCTGTACGAGACGACCCGCCCGACCTGGCAGGACGGCGCGATCCTGCTCATCGCCGGCCGGGTCGACCACAAGGGCGAGGAGGTCTCCCTGCTGGCCGACCTCGTGGCCGACTGGGACGAGGCTGTGACGCGCGGCCCGGATGCGTTCGCCCGCGATGTGGCGGCCGGCGATCGCGGCTCACGGAACGGCGGAGGCCAGCGACGTGGTCCCGTGGCGGTGGGGCCGGGGGCTCCGACGGCTCCGGTGACTCCCGCGCGCGGATTCGTGACCGCGCATCGGCAGGATCCGGCCGGCCCACCGCCCGACGCCATGCCGCGCATCCAGCCCGCCGAACCCGTGCCGACCTATCTCGAGGCCCCGGGCTCCGTGGCCGTCGCCGACGCCGATGCGGATGACGAGCCTTCGGTGCCCGACGAGGCGCGGGCCCGGATCCTGGCCGACGCCTCAGCGGACGCGCCCGTGGCAGCCGGACCGAACACCGTCCTGCACGTCCGGTTCGAGGGAGCGGCCGCCCGCGAGCGCCTGGTCGGCGCGATGGAGCAGGTCAAGGTGCTGCTCCGAGACCGCCCGGGGGCCACGCGCGTCGTCATCCACATCCCGGCGGCGGGCGGTGGCCCGGCGCTGCCGATGGAGCTTCGGACCGGCGTGGCATACGACGCCGAGCTCGTCGCGGAAGTGCGCCGCCGTCTCGGGGAAGGCCTCGTCGACCTCAAGCTCGCCAGCGCCTGACAGAAGCGCCCGCGCCCGACGGTCTCGCCCGCCCGCGAGTCAGCGACCTTGCGCCAGGCGCCGGACCTCCTGCACCGCAGACAGTCGCTCGTGGAACTCGGCGCGGACGCGCGACACGACGGCGGCGTCGAGCGCGAGTTCGTTGGCGATCTGGTTAACCTCGGCCGATTCCTCGGCGGAGATCGACCCGTTCGCCGCACTGACGACGTAGCAGGCACGCAGGACATCGATCTTCTGCGTCTCTGTGGCCAGGGCCGCGAACTCGCGGGTCACGACGTAGTCCTCCGTCGCGCCGACGGTCTTGGCCTGGAGCTTGGCCATCTCCGCGACGAGCACGGCCGTCGCCTCATCCAGGCCGTCGTCGGCCTGCAGCTCGCGCTCGATGATGGCGGTCTCCTCGTCGCTGATGACGAGGTCCGCGTTGGCGGCCCGGGCGAGCGTGTACGCCGCCGAGGCGACGAGCCGGGCACGCTCCGGAGGCATCGCCTCCAGGCGGGCGACGATGCGTCGGACGGTGGCCGTCTCGCCGGTCGTGGACTCGGCAGCGGTGAACGCGACCTGGGCCTGGTCGGCGGCCGGTTCGTGGCCGGTCCCGAAGATGCGACGGAACATGGGACTCCTCTGGTGAGCGCGTGCAGGCCAGGAGCATAGGTGGACAGTCGGTACCCTGTCGGCGATGCCCCTGCTGATCTCCGACACCCGGCTCATCGACGGACTGGCCGACGTGGCCCGCGAGCATGTCGACGTCACGATCGTCGGCGAGCGGATCGCGGCCATCGAGCCCCACGACCCCGCACGGGTCCTCGCCGGTCCCGACACCGAACGCATCGAGGGCGCCGGCCGGACGCTCCTGCCCGGTCTCATCGATGCGCACGCCCACTACACCTTCGACCCGCTCGAGGGCGACCTCGAGGTCCTGGGCCGCCGGTCCGATGCGGAGATCGTGCTCCGGGCGGCCAGCCATGCGGCGCTCGCCCTGCGAGCCGGCGTGACGACGGCGCGCGGCGCGGGCTCGATCCGGAACCTGGAGTGCGCGCTGCGCGATGCGATCACGGCCGGCTTCGTCTCAGGCCCGCGGATGCTGGTCGCCGGGACGGCAGTCGGCATCACCGGCGGCCATGGCTACCGGTTCGGGTTGGAGGCGGACGGACCAGCAGCGTTCGTGACCGCCACGCGCCGGGTCGTCCGCGACGGTGCCGACATCGTCAAGGTGGTCGCCTCGGAGGCCGCGATGCTGACCACCACCGGGCTGGCACCGGGTCGCCTGGTGCACGGCGCCCCGGAGCTCACGGAGGACGAGCTACGAGCGATCGTCGAGACGGCGGCGGAGGTGCGGGTCGCGGTGATGAGTCACGCGCAGGACGGCGAATCGGTGCGCCGGTCCGCGGCGGCGGGCGTGACCAGTGTCGAGCACGCGTGGCTGGCCGACGAGGCCGCGATCGAGGCCCTGGCAGCGTCCGGTGCCTGGCTCGTGCCGACCCTCGTCGTCACCGCCGTCAACCGCACCCTCCCCGGGTTGACCGCCATCCAACGCGAGCGCCAGGACCTGATCGAGCGGACCCATCGCGCCTCGACCGAGGCCGCGATCCGCCTTGGCGTCCCGCTCGCCACCGGCACCGATACCGGCGAGGTGGGCGTCACCGCGGACCTCGTCTGGCGCGAGATCGCCTTGCTGTACGAGCACGGCGCGTCGCCGATGGCGGCCATCCAGGCTGCGACCTCGTCGGCGGCCCGACTGCTCGGTATCGCGTCGGAGACGGGCACGGTGGAGGTCGGCAAGCTCGCGGACCTGGTGCTCGTGGACGGCGACCCGCTCACGGATCTGCGCCGTCTCGCCGCACCGGTGGCGGTCATCCAGGCGGGGCGGCGGGTCCGCTGATCCGGCCCGCGGTCAGCGTTTGAGCAGGCTCGGGACGTCCGGCTCGGGGCCGCGCCAGCGCTCGATCTCCTCGGTGGCGAACCGCCCGTAGTGGTTGATGAAGTGGGCGCCGCGCGCCCGCAGGATGGCCACGGCCGTCGCCTTCCGCCCGTCGCCACGCACCCGGATCATGAGCACGGCCGCGCCGGCCCGCACCGCCTGCTCGTACCAGGCCATGTCCGGGAGCTGGTCCATCACGGTAAACGACACGAGCCGCCGGGTCCGCTCCAGGCGGCCGTGGGTCGCGCCGGTGCCATCAAGGCGGGCGGCCCCCTCGTCGCCGCGCAGGATCGTGATGTCCCGGGCCGGGAGCCCGGCCACGGTCAGGGCAGCGGCCGCTCGCGCGGCGTCCGCCGGGTCATCCAGGACCGCCAAGACGCGATCGACCGGATAGCCGATGAACGCGCTGCGCGCTCGCGGCGTCGTCACGGGCGCCGGGTGGGATCCGCGCCGCACCGACTCTTCGGAGAGCGCAGCAACCGACCGACGGAACGGTCCGATGGTGCGCCATCCGCACGGATCGACGGTCGAACAGGCCGCAGGTCGTCGGTCGCTTCGCCCAGCGCACGGATCGGCCGCTGGTGGTGCGGTCGATGGTCGTTTGCTTCGCCAGGCGAAGCGGAGGCCAGGATGTCTGGCGAGGGCCGGCGATGGGTGAACACCTGTTCTATCATCGATGTCGTCATGACCCGATATAGTGACGGCCTTGCGGCGGTGCTGGAATTGGCATACAGGGCAGACTCAAACTCTGCTGCCCGTAAGGGCTTGTGGGTTCGAGTCCCACCCGCCGTACCAGGTTCTCCGATGCAGGGGATCGAGTGTCGAGCTACACCGCCGGACGGCATGGCGTGTGTGGACGAGCGCTCGCTTGGCGCTTCGTACGCCTACCTCCTCGGGCTGTATCTCGGTGATGGGATGCTGTCCTGGGGCCGGCGCGACGTCTGGAAGCTCCGCATCACGCTCGATGCGAAGTACCCAGGCATCATCCAACGGGGAAGGCTGGCGATCACCGACGTGAGCGGGCGAGTCTCGGGTGCGACCGTTCGGCCTGGCTGTATCGAGATCAATGGCTACTGGAAACACTGGCCCTGCCTGTTCCCACAGCACGGTGCGGGCCCCAAGCATGAGCGCTCGATCCGGCTCGAGGCGTGGCAGTCCGCCATCGTCACGGCCGACCCCGGTGCCTTCCTGGCCGGCTTGATCCACTCGGACGGATGTCGATGCCTCAACCGCGTAAAGGGCTACGTCTACCCGCGCTACTTCTTCAGTAACCTCTCTACCGACATCAGGGACCTCTTCGCGTGGGCGTGCCACCTTGTCGGTGTCGAGTGTCGCCAGTCGAACGCTCGGAACATCGCCGTCTCCCGACGTTCGAGCGTCGCGATACTCGATGAACTCGTCGGTCCGAAGGCCTAGCTAGGAGCGCCACCGCGACCGTGCGGAACCCTGGACCGGACGACGGCGTCTGCCGGGGCGACGATGCTAGACTCGCCGCGCCTCAAGTCCGCCAGTATCGCCGTCCGGAGGGACCCCCTCATCGTGGAGGACCTTCGCTCGACGACGGTCTCCGACGACCCCGTCCAGCGCCGCGATCTCATCCTCATCGAGCGCGCCCGTTCGGGCGACCTCGATGCCTTCAACGACCTCGTCCGGCTGTACCAGGATTCGTTGTTCGCGCTGGTCGTGCGGATGGTCCCCGATCGCGACCAGGCGTCCGACGCGGTCCAGGAGGCGTTCTTCTCCGCGTTCCGGAACCTGCATGGGTTCCGCGGCGGAAGCGTCAAGTCGTGGCTCAACCGGATCTGCGTCAACGCGGCGATGGACACCCAGCGCCTGCGCAAGCGACGTCCATCACAGCCATACCCCGAACTCGAGGATGAGAGTTGGCAGCCACCGGCCGGTGATGATGTCGACCCCGAACGCCTGGCGATGACCGCGGAGCGCAGCGGGGCGATCAACGATGCCATGACCCGCATCACCGGCGACCAGCGGACGGCCATCGTCCTGTACGACGTCGAGGGCTACGACTACGGGGAGATCGCCGACATGACCGGGGTCTCGCTGGGCACGGTCAAGTCGCGGATCCATCGGGGCCGGCTCGCGCTGCGGGGCATCCTCGAGGACCGGATGGACCTGTTCCGTGGCTGACGCAGGGATCCTCACGACCGGGCATGCCGTGCACGACGGGGTGCTGATCGCGTCGACCGTCGACCGGCGGCTCGCGAGGCCATCGGCCCTGGCCCAGGCCCTGCTGGCCGCCTGCACCGAATGCGCCCGCCTGCACGCCGACCTGCTCGCCCTGGCCGTCGCCCTGCCGTCCGCGGCCACGCCCCGACGAACGCGCGACTTCACCCTGTCCGCGGCGGACGC
>JBPPMZ010000159.1:0-3198 GCA_051306295.1 Candidatus Limnocylindrales bacterium | reverse complement strand
CACCCCGACCGTCCTCGTCCAGGATGCGGCCGACGCCCACGGCCGCCCCGATGTCGCCGGCCAGTACCTCGTCATGCTCCGCGACGGCGCTGACACGACGACGGTGGCCTCAAGGCACCGGGCACGCGACGGGATCCGGACGATCCGCACCTTCGGTCGCGCGTTCCGCGGCTTCAGCGCCCGGCTCGATCGCGACCAGCGCCTCGCCCTCCTTGCCGATCCGAACGTGGCCGCCGTCGTCCCCGACGAGGTCATCGAACTCACCGCTCAGACCACGCCGACCGGGGTCTCACGGGTCGGGGCCAAGCTCAACTCGACGGCCGCCATCGATGGCCTGGACACGCGCGTCGATGCCGACGTCGCGATCATCGACACGGGCGTCGCCTACCATCCCGACCTGAACGTGGCCGGTGGCTACAACTGCGCCAGCAGCGATCCCACGGCCTGGCGCGACAACGAAGGCCACGGCACGCATGTCGCCGGCACGGTCGCCGCGCTCGACAACGACTTCGGCGTCGTCGGCGTCGCCCCCGGGGCCCGCATCTGGGGCGTCCGCATCCTCAACGACGACGGCTACGGAAAGCTGTCGTGGTACGTCTGCGGCCTTGACTGGGTCCTCGCCCAGCGCGACCCCGACAACGCCAGTCGGCCCCTGTTCGAGGCCGTGAACATGAGCGTCACCAAGTCCGGCTCGGACGATGGCGCCTGCGGCACGGTCAATAGCGACATCCTCCACGCCGCGATCTGCCGCGTCACCGCGGGCGGGATCACGGTCGTCGCGGCGGCCGCCAACGACTCGGGCTCGGCGACCAAGCGCGTCCCCGCGTCCTACAACGAGGTCATCACCGTCTCGGCACTCGCCGATACCGACGGGAAGGCCGGCGGCCTGGGCGGCGATCGCTGCTACTCATGGGGCGGCTACGACCAGGACGACACGTTCGCCGACTTCAGCAACTACGGCCACGACATCGACATCATCGCCCCCGGCAAGTGCATCTGGTCGACCAGGCCCGGCAATGCGTACGCCTACTTGTCCGGCACGAGCATGGCCGCCCCGGCCGTGACCGGCGCCGTCGCCCTGTACAAGGCCAGCCGTCCGACCGCCACGCCGGCCCAGGTCAAGGAAGCGCTCCAGGCCCTGGGCAACCTGAACTGGGCGACGAGCACGGATCCCGACAGCACGCACGAGAAGCTGCTCGATGTCAGCCAGCTCGGGCCGCTGGGCTCGTTCGCCTTCGCCGCGGGCACGCCAACGGCGGCGATCGACGACGCGGGCGGTGCCGCGATCCTGTCGTTCGGCATCGACCGCAGCGCGACCTACGTCGAGCGCGTCCGGTTCGCGGTCACGAGTCTGCCGAGCGGCTGGTCCGCAGCGTGGGCTCCCAGCAGCCTGATCGGGTTCACCGCGGAGTCGACCACCCTGTCCGTCAATGTCCCTGCCGGCACGCTCCCGGGCACATACAACGTCGTCGTCTCCGCCCAGGGTCTCGGCACGTCGACCTCGAAGACCGCCATCGTCGTCGTCGGCGAAGGCAATGCGTGGCACGGCCTGGCGCCCGTTCGCCGGCTCGACACTCGTAGCGGCCTCGGTCTGTCCGGCCGCTTCCTCGACGGGACGCCCCGCTCGTTCGTCGTCACCGGCGGGACCATCCCGAGTGATGTGGTCGCCGTGACCGGCAACCTGACCGTGACCGGCTCCACGGGGGCCGGCTACGTCTCGATCGGTCCGGTCGCCTCGAGCAAGCCCGCGACCTCGACCATCAACATCGCGAAGGGTCAGACCCTGGCCAACGGCGTGACCGTCCAGGTCGGCGGTGGTGGCCGGTTGGCCGCTGTGTACATCGGCCCGAATGGCACGTCCACCCACCTCGTCTTCGACGTCACCGGCTATTTCCGGGCCGATGGCGGCGGGGCGACCTGGTATCCGACCGATCCCTCGCGCGTCCTCGATACGCGCGCCAGCGTCGGCATGAGCGGCAGCTTCGCGAACCGCGTCGTCCGGACGCTGCAGCTCGCCGGCGAGAGCCCCGTCCCGACCAACGCGGTCGCGGTCAGTGCCAACGTCACCGTGACCGGCAGCACGGCGGCTGGCTACCTCGCCGTCGGACCGTCCATGACCAGCTCGCCGTCGACCTCGACGCTGAACTTCTCCCGCGGCGCGACCCTCGCCAACAACCTGACGTTGCGGATCGGCTCGGGCGGCAAGGTCTCGGCCGTCATCGTCGGGACCGCCGGCCTGCGCGCCGACGTCATCCTTGATGTCACTGGCTACTACCTCGCGGGTGAAGGCGGGGCGCATTGGTACCCCGTCGCGTCGAAGCGCCTCCTCGACACGCGCTCCGCGCAGGGGTTGGCCGGGCGATTCGTAGACGGCACTCCGCGCGGGTTCCAGGTCGCCGGCGGCACGATCCCGACCGACGCACGGGCGATCACCGGCAATCTGACGGCGACCGGCGCGACAGGCTCCGGCTATGTCGCCGCGGGTCCGACCATGTCGGCCTCGCCGACGACGTCGACCCTGAACCTGTCGGCAGGTCGGACCGTTGCCAATGGGCTCGCGCTTCGCCTCGCCTCCGGTGGACAGGCCGCCGCGGTCTTCCAGGGCCCGACTGGCTCGAGTTCCCACCTCATCCTGGACGTGACCGGCTACTTCCGCTGAGTCGCTGAGCCGGGTGGTTGCCACGGTGCGGTATCGTGGCGGCCTCCGCACCACACGAGGGTAGCCACCGTGGCACGAGCGATGTGGAAGGGGGCCATCCAGTTCGGATTGGTCACCATCCCGGTCAAGCTCTATCTGGCGACCGAGTCCAAGGGCATCAGCTTCAACATGCTCCACAAGGACGACCTGTCGCGCATCCAGATGAAGGTCTGGTGCCCGGTCGAGGACGAGGCGATCTCCCGCGGCGACACGGTCAAGGGCTACGAGTACTCGCCCGGCGAGTACGTGGTCATCACCGACGAGGACCTGGAGCGCGTCCCGCTCAAGACGGTGCGCTCGATCGAGATCGAGCAGTTCACCAAGGCGGAACGGGATGATGCCGCGGTTCGCTTCGTCAAGTCGGCCTATTACGTCGAGCCCGACAAGATCGGCCGCAAGGCGTTCTACCTGCTGAAGTCGGTGCTGGAGGACGAGGGGCTCACGGCCATCTGCAAGGTCGTCATCAAGGACCGCGAGGCCCTGGCCGCGCTCGATCCGTT